>JBDKJT010000155.1:0-7686 GCA_039796475.1 Bacteroidota bacterium
CTTAGCTTACCGCTGCGTAGCAACTGGTATAGCATTCTATCGGTGCTGTATACCAGCTCGCCAATATCCTCTATAAAAAGTATTTTATTTTTTGTGCTGATGTCTGAAGCTGTACCCGTAACATGTGCCAGCAAGGTAAGATTGCCACCAACCAACTCACCTGTTGCGGTGCCTTTTCTGTTGAGCGGATGTGGTGCACATTTATACTTATTTTTTTTACCAGTAATGGCTTTGTGTAATGAGGCTAAATACATGTTGTCTTTTAATCCATCATTAAAAGCTGCGGCCATTGGCGCATGCAGTGTGGCTATTTTACAATTGCGGTGTACATGCGTATGCAACACGGTAATATCACTATACCCAATCAACCATTTAGGATGCTTTTTAAACTGTTTAAAATCAAGCTGATCAATAATGCGGCCCAAACCATAGCCACCCCTGCCAAACAAAATAGCTTGTATCTCTTCGTTATCCAGCATGGCCTGTAATTCGTTCAATCGTTCAGTATCTGTGCCAGCAAAATAATTATCCGAAGCACTGCCTAAGGTTTTACCTACCATAACCTGGAAGCCCCACTGCTGCAAGCTATCAATGCAGGCTTGTGCTTTTTCCCTTTGCATATACCCTGCGGGGCAGGTAATACCAATGGTGGCGCCTTTTTTTAAATAATGAGGTGTTTTAATCATTTAACCAATATTATAACAGCAATAAAATTACAATTTTAGTTTTCGGATGATCGCTTTTACCTGCTTTTGCATGTCATCTAACCCGGCTGTTTGCATTTGTATAAAACTATTGTCTTCAAAGCGGCCCACTACCTTGTTCATTTCATCCATGCTTTCGTACACCATTTTTCTAAAAGAGTTGGTATAATCTTTTGCCCTGGAATCGTAAATACCCTTGCACATCCACTTACGGGTAATAACGGCATGCTGTAGTAGCTGTTTTAGTAGCCCCGGTGTAAACTGCCGCGGTGTAATATGTAGTATTTCCAGCAGGGATGTATAGGCATGACTGAGTTTATGTTTTGGATACAGGGTTCCCTCTTTCAGGTAAAACTGGTGCACATCATCCCAACTATTTATCTTGCCATTTTTTACCTGGGCAATCATCGTTTTTACATCCTCTTCCTGCATTAACTGGCCACCGATATTCAACCATTTACTTCGCTGAATTTTTGCAGAAAGTGATTTTTTTAATGCCTCAAAATCTGCCGGCTTGCTGGCTGAAATATGTTTTACAATTTCCATTACAGCATAGTACTGTACCAGCTCTTTAAACAACGCAATGCTTTGAGGCACTTTTACAATTTCGGTAATACGGGGTGAGTTTTCTATACCACTTGCCTGAGCTACCCCATCTTCATTTACGGTTAATGATTGCAGCAATTGCAGTGCATCAAACAATTCGTTAATGGTATCGGGTGCCAGGTAATCGTATTCTATATGCTGTATTTTATCGGTACGGCGGTCTCTGTCTACATACTTCCATGCATTACGTTCCAGTGCATACATGTTATACATAAACCAATAACCCGGCATTAGCACCAACTTGTCATTAGCCACATCATTGCTTACCAGGGTAAAGGGCAGCGTAATATTTAGTTCGGATGGATAATCGCCTTTGGCCAAAATATTAAAGGAAGCAAACTTGGAGTTGTGCTTAAGGCTTACACACAAGCCTGGCCAAAAACCACGCCCAGCAATAATTTCACCATCAGGGCTGCGGCTGTTGTGATTACTGCCAATAGTGGCACCCGCCGCAATATTACTCTGGCCCATTACCAGCGATGCACATAAAAAAGAATTATTGTGGTGCTGCTCATGTGCTGGAAAAATGAGTGAGTTTAGCACCTCACAGCAAGAGATGGTGGCATTATTACCCAGGTAAGAGTTGATAAGCCGGGCTCCATATTTTAGCTGTGAGTGAGAGGCCATTACAAAACGCACTGCTTTTACACCATAAAAAATGCGGCAGCCATAACCAATAATTCCATTTACTAATTCGCAACCCTCACCAATTTGCGACTTCCTGTTTTCATCACTTTTAATGGTAAGGTTTTTCATTTTATTGGCGCCTTTTAAATATGCATCGGTGCCAATTTTTACATCCTTTATAATTTTGCAATTTTTAATAACCGTACGGCTGCCAATTTCTCCATAATGTCCACGGCTGCTATCGTACCGCATATTGGTAAATGCTTTTAGCTTGCCAATAAACGCTTCGTCGGCTACATAACGGCTCCATAAATGTGCATCACCGGGCAGCATCCCATCAAAGGGAGATACAGGCCGGCCGCCATTTTCGTTACACAACTCCAGCACTACCCCCGATTTTGCATCCTCTCCATCCGACACAATTCCATTGCCAAATTTTGCTTTATCGGTACAAGCCAGTTCGTTGATGTTAGCCAGCATTACCTCATCCCCAATAATATAATGACTGAGGTAATTTACATTATCAAAACTTACATTATCGCCAATATCGCAACTGATAATATTGCAATTGTATAATCCTACGGGCATTCGCAGGTTATGAAACTCCAGGTAATAAGCCTCCAGCTTGCCAATGCGGATAAGGCCATGGAATTTGCAATTGCGAACAAGGTCGGCGCTAAAATTTTCTGTTACCAGTATTTTGTTCCAATCATCAGAGCTGTTGCGGTTACGCACCAACACTTCTATTTCGTATGCACTTAAGTTGCGGTATTGTTTGCCGTGAGGGTTTTGCTGATAACGCAGGTAGTATTCATCTTTTCCTTGCGGAAGATAGCGGGGCTCAATAAAATTGTAACCCAACGCATTTACCGGGTGTTTTTTGATGATGTTCATGCCAATTGATAATAGGTTAATTAAAATGGATGATCAGCAATGACAGTATTGGGATACATAATCCCCGAAAAAGAAAAATTGGATAGTTGACAATGCAAGCATTACCAGCTATCCATTTTCTATCAATAAAAATTTACTCTACCGTTACACTCTTAGCCAGGTTTCTTGGCTTATCTACATCATAGCCTTTGGCTACGCCAACGTAATAAGACAGCAACTGCATAGGAATTACGCTAAGCATAGGTGCAAATATCTCATCGGCGGCGGGCACTGCAAATACATCGTCGGCCATGTCGGGTATTACTTCGTCGCCCTCGGTAATAATGGCAATTACTTTTCCTTTACGGGCTTTTATCTCTTGTATATTGCTTACAATTTTTTCGTGGTAGCTATCTTTGGTTGCTACAAATACCACGGGTAATTTTTCTGTTACCAGCGCTATAGGGCCATGTTTCATTTCGGCAGCCGGGTAACCCTCGGCATGTATATAAGATATTTCTTTTAGCTTTAACGCACCTTCCAGCGCTATAGGAAAATTATAACCCCTGCCCAGGAACAGTGCATTATCTGCATCTTTATATTTTTCTGCTATTGCTTTAATTGCCTCTGTATTTTCCAATATGGCTTGTACTTTTTCGGGTATTGCTTGCAACTCGTAAAGCAGTTTACGGTAGCGGTCGTCGGGGATGGTGCCGTTTTCTTTTGCAATTTTTAATGCCATCATCATCAACACACCTAACTGCCCTGTAAAGGCTTTGGTACTGGCCACGCCAATTTCGGGGCCTGCATGGGTATAAGCGCCGCCGTGGCTTGCCCGGGCAATGGAGGAGCCCACTACATTTACAATACCAAAAATAATGGCCCCCTGCTCTTTTGCTTTTTCAATGGCTACCAATGTATCGGCAGTTTCGCCACTTTGCGAAATGGCAATGATAATATCACCCTTGCGTATTACAGGATTGCGATATCTAAATTCTGATGCATACTCTACTTCTACAGGGATGCGGCACAACTCTTCAATTACATATTCTGCCAGCAGCCCTGCATGCCAACTGGTACCACAGGCCACAATTAAAATACGCTGGGCATTTTTAAATGCTTCGATATTATTTTGTACACCACTCATCCGCACAATACCATTATCGGCATCTAAACGGCCTCTTAAACAATCGTGTATGGTACCGGGTTGCTCAAAAATTTCTTTGATCATGAAATGATCGTATCCGCCTTTTTCAATTGCGGCCAACTCCATATCAAGCTTGGTTACAAAAGGGGTAATTTTTTCGTTGCCCAGGTTTTTTAATATCAATTCATCTGGCCGTACAATGGCTAATTCGTAATCATTTACATATACCACTTCTTTGGTGTACTCCAGCATGGGCGATGCATCGCTGCCCAAAAAATGCTCTCCTTTACCCACACCTATTACCAGCGGGCTTCCCTTACGGGCCGCAATAATGGTTTGCGGATCATCCTCATCAATTAACAAAATACAGTAAGCACCAATTACACGCTTTAAGGCAATACGTACGGCTTCTTCCAATCCACATTCGTTGTTTTTGCGGATATCCTCAATAAAATTGAGTAATACTTCTGTATCTGTGTCGCTGTGAAAATGGTAGCCTTTGTTTACCAGGTCTTTTTTTATTTGGGCATAATTTTCAATAATGCCATTGTGTATCATGGCCAGCTTACCACCGGCAGAACGGTGGGGGTGTGCATTGCGATCGTTGGGCTCGCCATGGGTAGCCCAACGGGTATGGCCAATACCAATATTTGAATGAAGATCGGCACCTACCACAGACTCCTCGAGGTCGGCCACCTTACCTTTTTTCTTGTACACTTTTAATCCGCCGTTTAGTAATGCCACGCCAGCACTATCGTAACCACGGTATTCAAGCCTTTTTAATCCTTTGATAACAACGGGATAAGCCTCCCGGGGGCCTGTATATCCTACAATTCCACACATAGTAGTTAAGTCGTTTAAGTTTATATAAGTACGATGGCCCTGCGATAGTGCCGGGGCGAAGTATATATTTGCTGTTAATACATAACGCAAACGCTTGCAAAGTAACGAAATTGTATAAATAATTATTATTTAAGCCTCTAACCAGTTTTTATACCCTTTTAAACAAGTATTGCAGCGAGCCATAATATTATTTTAAACGCAGCCACCTGCATTTGCTATTATTGCATTTGCAACCTCATTTTTTTACAAATGATCAGCTATTTATAAAAATGTATTTCAATGAAATTATTGGTTACCGTATGTATTTTATTGCTGGGTGTGCAAAAGGCTTTTTGCCAACAGTTAGCAGCCGCTGGTAAAAGGAGTACCATTTATATTGTACGCCATGGAGAAAAACAATCGGGTGATGATCCTGACTTAACAGCAGAAGGCAAACAAAGAGCCGGGCAGCTAGCCAGCGTACTTAAAAACAAAAAAATTCGGCGCATCTATGTATCAGAATTTAAAAGAACACAGCAAACTGCCGATAGTATGCGTATACAATTAGGTATTGATACAGTGCAGTACCTGGCTGATACCAGTTGTACGGCTCTTTTTGCAGCCATTACCCGAAATAATGACTGGAATAGCAGTATACTGATTGTTAGCCACAGCAACATCATGCAAAAAATTATTTACAAACTGGGCATCAGCGATTTTCCGCAGGCAAATATACCAGCAGCCGAATTTGATAACCTTTACCGGGTAAGCCAAAAAAAGAAGCAAGCGGTATTGCTGCATCAAAAATATGGCCAGCCATCTCAACCCTCCGCCAGCATGCAGCAGGCAACCCCGGCTACAAAACAATAATTTAATACCGCTGCTATTGACATACTCAAAAGCACTGTTTATATTGTACAAAAACAGGTATGAACATTACGGTAATAATAATTGTAGCCATATTGGCCATTGCGCTGATTATATTTTTAATCAAGCGAAATGTAAAAGACGAAACAGAGTTTGAAGAGCAGTTAAAAAACGATTACAGTAAGCCCAAGCATGATCATGCAGATGCCGACCCGGAAGAAATGCCCCAATGAATAAACAGCTTACAGCAGTATGCCCTGCAAAAATAAAAACGCAACAGAAAAGTAAATCACCAGGCCTGTAACATCTACCAGTGTAGCTACAAATGGTGCTGAGCTAACGGCAGGATCGGCGCCCAGTTTTTTTAACAATAGTGGCAGCATAGAGCCGGTAAGCGTACCCCATAACACCACTCCCACCAACGAAAAGCCTACCGTTAAAGCAATTCGCAAATAATGAAGGCCGTAAACATGCGGTAAAATTTTTGACCATATAACCACTCGGGCAAAGCCCAGTAACCCAAGCACTGTACCCAACATTACACCTTGCACAATTTCTCTACGCATTACCCGCCACCAGTTTTGCAATGTTAACTCCCCCACTGCCATTGCCTGTATAATAAGTGTGGAGGCTTGTGAGCCAGTATTACCACCGCTGGAAATGATAAGCGGTACAAATAATGCCAGCACCACCGCCTTTTGAATTTCATCTTCAAAAAACTGCATTACGCTGGCAGTTAGCAACTCGCCAATAAACAATATAATTAGCCAGCCTACCCTTTTGCGAAACAGTTTTACCAGTGGCATTTCAAGATAGGGTTCGTCCAGCGCTTCGGTACCACCCATTTTTTGCATATCCTCACTAAACTCTTCATTGGCTACCCACAACACATCATCAATGGTAACAATACCCAGCAGCTTATTGCTACGGCTTACCACGGGCAGGGCTACCCGGTTATTCATTTTAAAAGCCTCATTGGCTACCTCCTGATCGTCTTCTGCATGAAGGGCAATAAAACGGCCATCCATCAACTCATGCACTTGAGCATCTGGCACGGCCATTATAAAATCTTTTATACGGATATCATCCAGCAACTCGCCCTTATCATTTATTACATAAATCACATCAATTGTTTCGCTGCTTTTGGCAAATTTGCGAATGGTATTTAATACTTCCTCTACGGTATTATTTTCGTATACGTACACATAGTCGGGCGTCATCAGCCTGCCCACACTGCCCTCGGGATAGCCCAACAAAGACAAGGTTACTTTACGTTCGTCGGGGGTAAGGGTTTTAACCAACTCTCTTACCGCATTACTTGGCAGCTCACTTAAAAAAGCAGTGCGGTCATCGGCCGGCAACTCATTCAGCAGTTCGGCTGTAGTAAAAGCTGGCAGATTTTTAATAATACGTTTTTGGGTGGGCAGCTCCAGTATTTTAAATACACTGGCGGCACGATGCATTGAGAGGTGTCCAACAATCTGGGTTTCAAAATCCTCGTTCTCATAAATGAGTTCTGCAACATCGCTGATGTTTTGATGATTTAAAAAGTCTTTTATCTTTAGTTTATCTTCTGAAGCAATCACCTCTTCAAATTTTTGCTGCAGCGGTATTTCGTCCAGTTCTAACGACATGTGGTATACGCATTTGAGCCCGGCTTTGCAGCCAGAAGGTATAAGATTGGTTGCCCTGCAATTTACTCTAATTCGGCCTAATAAATTGCCTTGCCGGTAAACGGGTTAATGCTTGGCTTTGGCAGCCCTTTATCCTCCCTGTTAATACTTTATAAAACAACGCTATAGTTTCACTAAAAAAACTTTTATCTTGGATAAATTTAGTTTTTATGAGCAGTTTTAATGTGCACCCAAATATTACCAAGGCAAAAACCATTGATACCCGTATTTACACCTGTAACAAAGTATTTGAGGAGGCTAAGGAAAAGATATTTGCCTCATCCTGGCAATATATTGGCACCAAAGAAATGGCCAAGTTTGAAGGTGATGTAGTGCCTTTTACTTTACTGGAGGGCTACCTGGATGA
>JBDKJT010000156.1:0-49406 GCA_039796475.1 Bacteroidota bacterium
ACACTATCATGATTTTCTTGCTGCTGCTGGTAGGTAAGGTTATCGCCACGGTGTGGTGCCACAGGCATAACATTGGTGGCGCCATCGCTGAGGAAGATGCCCGTGTGTGCCAGTGCCACCTTGGTTACATGATGGGCAAAATCGCACACGCTGTGTGCCATGGTTTGGTACTTGGCGGTAATGCCGCAGCTGGCCGTATAATCGTATGTGCCAAAGTGTGCATTTATTAACCTGCCCCCGCCTGCCCTTACTATACGCATGAGAGGGTTGCGGCCCTCCTCATCCATTATTATTTGGGTGGCCTCTACCATGGTTTCCATTTTAAGTGTGCCGGGTGCAAGACCAAATTTTGTTTCTATAATCTCAAAAAAGCTTACCAGCGTGGCTACCTGCTCGGGTATGGTTACTTTGGGCAGCATTACTACAAAATTGGGAGGCAGCTTACCGTTAGTAGCTGTTAGCAGCGTGGTTAAAAATATATCAAGGGTACGTACACCCCTTGCTTTTAAATCTTCGGTAAATGGTTTGATGCGTATGCCAATAAAGGGCGAAATGGTTGCATTGCTCATACCCTTTGCCAGCTCGGTAGCGGCGTTGATGGCGGTAGCATCTTCCTCATCATTGGGGCGGTTGCCAAAGCCATCTTCAAAATCAATACGAAAATCCTCCACCGCTTCGGTGGTTAATTTTTGCACTATTTTGTTGTATACCGTGTAGGCAAGCCATGCAGGTTCGGCCTTGCGCTCATGCTCCGTCATGGCGGCTAACTTTTGGGTGAGTGCGTCTATATCTTCCTGTAAGGTGGGCAGATGCTGGTAGTTGCTAAGCTGCAGCACATTTGCCAGGGCTACAAAATTGGGTGCGTAGGTTTGCAAACTCTTTAAAGCAATGTCGCCCATTTTATTGGTGGTATCGCTTTTAAATAAATTAGCACCGCCATACACGGTGTGCACCGGCTGCCTATCTGGCTTATCGCCGGGATATATTTGTTGAAACTTTACATTGGCAGCGCCGAGTGTGCCGAGTAAGGATGCTGATTGTTGTTCGCTGATAGAAAGGTTCATATAAATACAAGTGGTTATGATGATGAATAACTACACTTACTGCAATGTATTGGATGCGGCAGGTGTGTTGTGTTGGTTGGATGCTGCATTTGTATTGGATACATTACCGCTGCAGCCATATTGTACGGGCATACCTTAGCCGGTGCCGTTAGCTGCCCCGGTAAGTGCTGTACCCATACGGGCTAAGCAATAATGGAATATGGTAATGCCCGGCAGTATTAATACTAAACTGTACATCCACTACGGGATAAAATACATCGGTATGCAGGGATGCAAAGTAAGGCCCGGTTTCAAAACTCATTTTATATACAGCAAAGGGCAATGGCTCATCATCTTTTAAAAGATTGCTAATGCGGCCATCGGTATTGGTAATGCCCCGGGCTACCTCCAGCCAATCGGCCCCCACTTTTTCGTACAATATAATGTTTACCCCGTGGGCAGGCTTGCCGGTGCTGGTATTAAGTACATGTGTTGTAAGCTGGCTCATGCTAATAATTTTTGTAAACGAAGTTGTGTTATTTTATTTTGCTCTTCCATGGCTATCCGTATTTCATCCGCCCTTTGGTTGGGCAGCCGCTGCTGCAGCAGTTGCAGCATTTGGCCTGCACTTTTACCGGTGGCACATACAATAAAAATAAAGCCAAATTTATTTTGGTAATCATCGTTGCCCTGTGCCAGCGCCTGCAATAGTTGCTCCGGCGCCTGCGCCACAGCGCCCTGCTCGCCACTAGCCCAGGCTGCGGTGCTGGCAAACTTTTTTTTAAGCGCCTGCATATCACCAATTTTGGGGTGCCCGGCAAAAGCTTGCAGCCAATCGGCTTCGGTACACTGCTGCCATGTGTGGCTGGCATGCTGCAGCAATTGGGCCACATCCTTTACAGGAAACAAGGGCAGCATTTTTTGTACCCATGCCGTACTGCCGCAGCATTTAAAAAGCTCCGCTTTTAATTGCGCTTTGGTAAGTGTGTTTAAGTCGTGTAACGTCATATCAGCATCACCCTTGTTTTTGCTACTGCAGCTAATAAAAGGGCATTTGTTTATTTGTTTGATTGATCATTTAACATTGTTGCTGCAGGCACCTTAACAGCGTTTAAAAAAAACGAAAGGCCGGGCTTATGCTGCTGCACCATTCTATCTCATTCGGCATTGCGGTATTTGTATGGTATTAAAAAAACAAACCGTTAGATAAGTGATGCCAGTAATATCACTTAACTATTATATACCGCTGCCTTATTGCTCACCCAGCTGAGGCTGGCAAAAATATTTAGGATGGATTGCCCCATAACCTCATCCTGCTAATGCCCCCATCCGGAAAAATAGTAAGCCGCACATGCGTAAACGTTTTGCCCTTGTTCTCTAATTCGTTTTGATAATAATGCTCGTAATCTGCCTGTAGTTTTGTTTGTGGCAAAATGGCTTGCCATTGCAGTGCGTCGCTGGTAAAATCGGGCTGCTCACCGGCGGGTACATAGCAACCCTCAATCATACAACTATCAGGGTAATTGCCTTTAAAGTGGCAGGTATCTACCAATGCTTTGCTAATAGTGCCCTCATGCGCCAGTTTTACAATTACCCAATCTTTGTTATGGGGGGTGCGGTTGCGTTTGGTTTCCCAGCCATCACCCATATTAATACCACGGCCGGGCATAATAAGGTTATCCATATGCGAAAAAAACATATCGTTGCAAAGCACTGATTTGGCACCGTTAGTAGCAGCTGCCAAATCAATTAATTGATGCTTATCTGCAAGGCTCCAGTTTTTATACACTTCTCCATACACCTTTAACCGGGCCACACCCCCATCGGGGTAAATGTTTAACCGCAGATGGGTGTACACAGCAGCATCATCTATTGATGATATATTTTGTGAGCCGGGCTGTAAGGGTGTTTTAGGCAAAATCTCTTTCCATTGCACTGTATCAATATTTATATTGGATGCATCGGTTATACAGGCAGCCTCTAACGATGCAAAGGGCGGATGGTTACCCAAAAAATGATTGGTATCAATATCTACCCCATGTATGATACCCGAAGTGGCCAATTGCACAATACACCAATCGTGGCCGGGGCCCCGCTTTCGGCGGCTCTCCCACCCATCCATCCACTTACCCCTGTCGGTATATTTATCTGCAATAAAAATACCCCTGCCGGGTTTTAATAGATTTTCTTTTTCTGCAAAAAAATCATCGGAGCATGCAATTGCAATACCGCCGAGGCGCTCAGCCGCAAGATCTGTCATGGCAGTAAATGCTGCAGTGTTGGTAGGGTTATTCATCATCAATAAAGTTTGTATTACCAATAAGGCATGCGGTGCATGCCCTTATAAAAGTTAGGTTGATAAAATTATTTTTCCTTTGTTTAATGCCAGTACGCTGCCCTCCTCATACACCAATTGCCCTGCCAGGTATGTTTGCTGTACCACGCCATACAACCGTTCGCCATTGTAAGGCGATAATTTATGCCGGTGCAGGCATGAGGCATCTTCTACCACAAAGCTTTTTTCGTCGTCAAGCACTACCAGGTCGGCATCAAAGCCAGCAGCAATGCTGCCTTTTTTATGGTGCAGCCCCGCCAGCAATGCAGGCTTTTGGCATAGCCATTGCGCCACCTGCTGCATGCTGCAGCCCCTTTCTCTTGCAGCCGTCCAAAGTACGGGCAAGGCATATTGTATAGATGCAATGCCACCCCAGGCTTGCATAAAATTACCGCTTTCTGTTTGCTTTAAGGCCGGTGTTGCAGGCGAGTGGTCGGTGGCCACCATATCTATCAAGCCCTCTTTTAAAGCCAGCCATAGCTGCTTATTATTGGCACTTTCCCTGATGGGTGGCGCACACTTAAATTGCGTTTGTCCGTCTTTGATATCCTCGGCACAAAAGTACAAGTAGTGCTGTGCGGTTTCTACCGTTAGTGGCAGGCCCCTGCTTTTGGCAAGTATTATTTGCTCCAGCGATTCGGCTGAAGATAAATGCACAATATGCACCCGGCAATGATAGGCCTGGCATAATTGTATCATCAGGGCAATGGCATCATCCTCCCATTTTTTTGGCCGGCTGTTAAGATAGTTTTGATACTGCAGCGGATTGCCCGTTGCCCTTGTTTGGTTATCCGTTAACTCACAATGTACCAGCAACGGCATCTGATGTTTTGCCAAAATGGGCATGGCCAATTTTAAATCATCCCCGGTAACATTGGGAAAATCATCAATGCCGGAATGGGTTAAAAAAGCTTTAAAACCCAACACCCCTTTTTGTATCAGTGGCGCTATATCTGCTGTATTACCGGGCACTATGCCACCCCAAAAACCAACATTGCAATGCAGCTGCCCATGAGCTGCGGCAAGTTTTTCGTTAAAATAGTTAGCCGTTACCGTTACCGGCGATGCATTTAGCGGCATATCTACCAACGTGGTTACTCCGCCGGCAATAGCAGCACGGGTAATCGTATCAAAGCCCTCCCACTCGGTACGGCCCGGCTCGTTAATGTGTACATGCGTATCTACCACACCCGGCATTAGCAGTTGGTTGCCCAACTCAATACAGTGCACACCCGGCGGCCTGCTGTTGCCCATGGTTACCTGGGTAATCACCCCGTTTTGTACCAATACCACCGCTTCGCATATACCACCGGGTAATAAAACCCTCTTGCTGCAGAATGCTTTCACTGAAAATTTTTTAGAAACATTAAAAATACAAAACAAAATTTTAATTTACAGCTTTACTAAAAACAGAAAATGCAGTTTACCCATGGTTCATGCACTGGCCTATAGCTTACTGTTATTGATATTGGTAATGCTGGTAATAATAAGTTACCAGTGTAATAAGCTGCTTAGCCATGGCGGGCCCACACCCGGCAAAAGCAGGCAGCGGCTATTGCAATCGCAAGCCTACATATATGCCTCTATCGTACTGGTAATTGTATTATCGGTGGCTTATACCTGGTATGTGGTAAGGGGCACACCCTGGGAGGGGCACCTGTCCGAATGGCTGAATATAGTGGTAAGGCTGATGCACATAACTTTTGGTATTGCATGGATAGGCGCTTCGTTTTACTTTGTTTTTTTAGAAAATGCCCTTAATAGAACAGAGGATGTAAGGGATGAGCTGGCAGGCAACCTATGGGCTGTACACGGTGGCGGGTTTTATTATTTAGAAAAATATAAGGTAGCGCCCAAAGTAATGCCCAAGCACCTGCATTGGTTTAAGTACGAAGCCTATTTTACCTGGCTATCTGGCTTTTGCCTGCTTTTTGTGGTATATTATTTTAATGCCAAGGCCATGCTGATAGACAGTAATGTGCTAAACATCAGCGCCGGCAAAGCAATAGCCATTGGGGTGGCTTCTTTTATAATCGCATGGATATTGTACGATCTGCTTTGCAAAAGCCGCCTAATAAAAAAGCCGGCATTGTTTGCAGTAGTGGGCTTTATATTACTTACCGCATTTGCTTACGGTTATGCACACCTGTTTAGCGCCCGTGCGGCCTATATACATTTTGGCGCCATGATAGGCTCGTTAATGGCCGGCAATGTTTTTTTTGTAATCATCCCCTCACAAAAAGCAATGGTGGCAGCAGCTGCACTGGGGCAGCCGGCGGATCCGTCTATTGGTAAAAAAGCCCTTGCCCGATCGATACACAACAACTATTTTACCCTGCCGGTATTGTTTGTAATGGTAAGCAATCATTTTCCCAGCACTTTTGGCCACCCCTACTCCTGGGCAGTGCTGGCGGCCATATCGCTGGGCACAGCAGGTGTAAAGCATTATCTTAATTTAAAAGAAAAGGGTAAGTATAATGTGTATGTTTTACCGGCAGCTGCCTTATTGCTGCTGGCTGTATGCTTTATTACAGCGCCTGCTAAAAACACTACTGCCTGTACCGATACGGTAAGCTTTACCGTGGTAAACAATATCATCAAAAAACGTTGCATCACTTGCCACTCTGCCCAACCCACCGATGATGTGTATACCGCACCGCCTAACGGCGTGGTGTATGATACGCCGGCCGATATTGTAAAAAAGAAAGACCTTATTATGCAGCGGGTGGTAATCACCCAAACCATGCCACAAAACAACAAAACCAATATCACCCCCGAAGAGCGCAACCTGCTGCGCTGCTGGATAGAACAAGGCGCCAGTATTAAATAATAATATATCTCACCCAATGGTTGTGTGTTGCCTGCAACACCGTTTTGGCTAAAGCAGCCAGCTACAACTGTTACGCAACATTTATATAAATTGCAGGCATTAATTTATTTGCTGCAATGAGGCTATGGCTGGCAATACTATTTACTTGCATAATACATACTGGCATTGCCCAGGTAGCGGGCTGTACCGACCCGCTGGCCAGCAATTATAATGCCGCGGCCACCATTAACAACGGTAGTTGTGTATACAATAGCAGCAGCTATACAGCCCCGGTAAAACTTAATCCTTTTAGCGATTCGCTGGTAGAAGGCAGCGGCCTGCAAATGGCCGACGGGCATTTATGGAGTTTTAACGATGGCGGCGGTGGCCCTGTTTTGTATCGGATAGATACCAGCACGGGGCAAATTGTACAAAGGGTGCTATTAGCTGGCACCACCAATACAGATTGGGAGGATATTGCTTTTGATGGCAGCAACCTCTACATTGCAGATGCAGGCAATAATTATAACGGCGCAAGAACAAACCTGAAACTTTACAAACTACCGCTTGCAGCTATACCCAATTACCAGGCAAGTCCGGTGGCTGTAATAGCACAAGCACAAATAGAAGTTTTAGAATTTATTTACAGCAACCAACCGCAACCACCCGTAGCCGGTAGTGCCAACAGCACCCGGTTTGATTGCGAAGCCATCATTGCTGACCATAACAGCATTCACCTGTTTACCAAAAACTGGGCAGATAACAATACCATACATTACCGCATTAACGGCACCACGGCCGGGCAGTATATTGCCACGCCTGTAGATACATTAGCCAGCGGCTACCTGGTTACCGCCGCCGATAAGGTACCGGGGCAGGATATTGTAGTACTATTGGGTTATCAAAACAGTGGTACAGGCAGGCATTACCTCAGCATTTTATCCAACTACAATGCTGATGCTTATTTTTCGGGCAATATCCGGAAGATTGATTTACCAGATGCCACACAAATGGGGCAGGCAGAGGGGCTTTGCTTTACCGCAGGCAAACAGGGCTTTATCAGCAACGAGCAATTTAATTATGCGGCAGGGTCATTTTTATTTACCGTTAACCAACAGTTACGCTGGATGGACCTGAGTAATTTTGTAAACGATTATTTTACGCAATATGTATTTACCGGCAGCGGCAACTGGAGCGATGCCAGCAACTGGAAAAACAACCAGCCACCACCTGCCCGGCTTAGCGCCGGCAACAGCATCGTTATTAACCCCACAGGTACGGGCTACTGCATTTTAGACATCGCCTACACCTTACCGCCACAGGTAAGCCTTACCATTGCGGCTGGCAAAAACTTACAAATAATGGGGCAACTGCTGTTGCAATAACCCACCTTGCCACACCCTACAAACAGGTTATATTTGCCATTTACTCGTATAAATATATTTTCCTAAATGGATGCTATTACCATCGTTGGCTTTGCAGCAGCATTTTGTACCACTGTATCTTTTTTACCACAGGCCGTTAAAACCATCCGCACTAAAGATACCAGCGGCATATCGCTGTTTATGTACCTTTTGTTTACCATTGGCACCTTACTTTGGTTGATATTTGGCTTGTATACGCACAATATACCCGTAGCTGCTGCCAACGCCGTTACCATGGCCTTTGCAATGGTGATATTGTTTTATAAGATAAAGTTTAAATAATACAGCCATACACAAGCATAGTTGCTGTATACAGCAATGGCTGCAGGGTGAGTGCAGCCATTGATATGATAAACGGGGCTTTTTTTAAAAATAACTAAGGTTGGTTTTGGGCGTAAGCGTAAGCAATGTTTCGTACATCAGCTTAACGGTATTTTCTACATCGTTTTTGTGCAGCATCTCTACGGTGGTGTGCATATATTTTAAAGGGATAGAGATAAGTACCGACGGGCAGCCATCGTTGGCATAGGCAAATGAATCGGTATCGGTGCCGGTGCTGCGGCTTACGGCATGCAACTGTACGGGTATTTTATTTTTTGCAGCCACAGCCTGTACTACATCCAGCAACTTATTATGTACAGCAGGGCCATAAGTGAGCGATGGGCCTTTGCCACAAGCTGTTTCGCCCTGTATTATTTTGCTAACCATGGGCGTGGTAGTGTCATGTGTTACATCTGTAATAATAGCGATATCGGGTTTAATACGGCGGGCAATCATTTCGGCACCACGCAGGCCAATTTCTTCTTGCACAGCATTTACAACATACAATGCATAGGGCAGTTTCTTTTTATTTTCTTTCAGCAAACGGGCTACCTCGGCAATCATAAAACCACCAATGCGGTTATCAAATGCCCGGCCAATAAGGTAATCGTAAGCCAGGCTATCGTAGCCATTTTCGTAGGTAACTACGGCGCCGATATGTATGCCTAATTCCTCCACTTCTTTTTTATTGGAAGCGCCGCAATCTAAAAAAAGGTTATCTACTTTGGGTTGTGTTTCTTTACCATCGTTGGCCATACGGGTGTGTATGGCAGGCCAGCCAAATACAGCTTTTACCGCTCCTTTTTTGCCATGTATCAATACCCTCATGGATGGCGCAATCTGGTGATCTACCCCGCCATTTCTTTTAAGGTAAATAAGCCCTTCGGGTGTGATATAATTTACAAACCAGCTTATTTCATCTGCATGTGCTTCTATCACCACTTTAAAAGGGGCGGTAGGGTTTATTACCCCAACGGCGGTACCATAGGGGTCGGTAAAAAAACTATCGGTAAAAGGCTTTACGTACTCCAGCCACATTTTTTGTCCGCTGCTTTCAAAGCCGGTGGGTGATGGGTTGTTGATATATTTTTCTAAAAAACTATAAGATGCATCTGTAAGCACACTTTTAGTGGCTTTGGGTTTTGTTTTTGCTTTTGCCATGTTTGATGATTTGTACAAATTAACTAAATACTTGCGATAGTTGTAAGCAGCGTCATTAACACCATCATACCATCTACCACAAAATAATAAAAAATATATCCCTGCTTTTTTAAAGCGTAAAAATATACCAGTAAGGTACTAAGCAACGATAGCTGCAAAGCAACCACCTGCCCAACAGTTAAGCCATAGTTGCCCAGCATAAAATTTAATATAAAAAGCAGTATAAAAACAATGCCCACTAACCAACGTAATTGCTTTGGCGAAAGGGCAGTGGCAAGGCTGGCGAGGCCCTTTATTTTATCTACACTTACATCCCTGTTATCAAACAATATGCAAAGCATGAGCATAAATAAAAACCGCTTGCACAGCAGCAAAATATGGAGTACCGATAACCCTGCACCCATTTGTGCAAGTGGCAACCAAGCCGTAACATACATCCAGGTAAAAGCCAGCAGCAACGTTTTTATAAAGCCAGCCCGGCGTATAAAAGCCAGTTTTTTTAATGGGTACAGCGGCAGCGAATAGGCAGCGGTAAGCAATACAGACAGCAGCAGGTAACGGCCCGGGATGGCCGCTTTTGTAAACAACGCTAATGCACCGGCTAAGCCTGCCATCATTGCCAGCAGGTTGCTTAATTTATGGTGGATGGCATTGGCAAAAAAATCGCTTTGCTGGTAAGCGCTGCCCAGCAGGTAATGAAAATTGTAGCTGCACAAAGTGGCACAAAAAACAAATGCTACCAAGGCAGCATTGGCAGGTGTACCAACTAACTGATAGGTTTGAAAAACGAGTGAGGCAGCACAAATGGCCACCCACACAGCATGAGAAAGTATAAATTGAAAAAGTGTACGCAGGTTGGCTGTTATTTTACAATAATCACTGCTTCGGTACGAATGGTATCGCTCCTGTTTTGGGCATTGTCTTTAAGCATAAACCTAAAAATACAAGTATCGTTTACCCCACATTGCGGCTCTCTTAAAGACGGGAAATTAGGCACCCGGTAGCCATAAGATATTTCAATTTCGCCTTCGGCATTGCCCGTTTTTGGAAAAGCAGGCATGGCCCTTGTTTCTTTAAAAAATGTATTGCGGCAGTTAAGGGAGGATTGCTCAATATAAATAGAGTCTTGCAAATCGCCCTCTTTATCGGTATAGCTGATGATAAACCTTAATACCTGGCCCCTGCTGAGCTCAGTGGTATTAGCCGATTTGTATTTTATTTGGGGTATGCTGGTAAACTTATCCTTGCCGCAACCTGTAAACAAAAAACTTATCAGCAATAATAAAAGAGTAGTACGCATCTTTGTGTTTTATACTTCAAATTTAAAGATACAATTTGAATACCGTTGTTAAAAATACCACTGCAGAAGAGAAAATATTTACCAGCAGTGCAGCTGAATTTACCAGCCTTGCCTTGCAAACGTTTAGGTACCAGCACCAGCACAATGCTGTATACCGCAGCTATTGCGATGTATTAAAGATAGATAGCAGCCGTATACAAACATTGACAGATATTCCTTTTTTACCCATTAGCTTTTTTAAAACACATTCTGTACAAGTTGGCAATTTTGTACCAGAAGCGATATTTGAAAGCAGCGGCACTACGCAAACCATACCCAGCCGGCATACTGTTAAAAGCCTTGCCTTGTACCAACGTAGCTTTACCGAAGGCTTTAAGCATTATTATGGCAACCCGGCAGATTATTGCATACTGGCCCTGTTGCCCTCGTACCTGGAGCGGCAGCACTCATCGCTGGTATTAATGGCAGATGCGTTGATAAAACAAAGCGGCCATACCCACAGTGGCTTTTATTTAAACGAATGGCAGCAGTTAAAACAAGTAATTACATTGCTGGAGCAACAGCAGCAAAAAACGCTGCTGATTGGGGTAACATTTGCATTGCTTGATTTTGCAGCGTTAGAGGCAATGCCCTTGCAGCATACCATTGTAATGGAAACCGGTGGTATGAAGGGGCGACGGGAGGAGATGACGAGGCAACAAGTACATGAGGAATTAATAAAGGCCTTTCAATTACCACATATACACTCGGAGTACGGGATGACGGAGCTTTTAAGCCAAGCTTACTCGTTGGGTAATGGTATTTTTAAACCTGTACCCTGGATGAAAGTATTGATTAGAGAAGAAGACGACCCCTTTGCCATTTACCAACCCGGCACTCAACCAGTAAGTAATGGCGCTATTAATATTATTGACCTTGCCAACCTGTACAGTTGTAGTTTTATTGCCACCGAAGATGCAGGCCGGCTGTATGCAGACGGCAGCTTTGAAGTATTAGGCCGGCTGGATAATACTGATATAAGGGGATGCAGCCTGATGGCTATTTAATTTTTGCACTTACTGTCCGCCACATTTATCCAATGCCTGTACTATATCGTCCAGTATATCCTGCACATGCTCCAACCCTACCGAAATGCGTATAAGCCCGGGAGTGATGTTGGTAGACAATCGCTCCTGTTCGGTAAGTTTAGCATGCGTGGTACTGGCCGGGTGCGATGCAATACTACGGGTATCGCCAAGATTGGCCGTAAGCGACAGCATTTGTAAACTATCTAAAAATTGGCGGCCGCTATTGAGCCCGCCCTTTAGATTAAAACAAACAATACCGCCACCGTTTTTCATTTGTTTAAGCGCTATGTTGTATTGGGGATGTGATGGCAAAAAAGGGTATTTAATCCACTCAATGGCCGGGTGCGTTTGCAATGCCTTGGCTATATGCAGTGCGTTGGCGGCATGCCGCTCCATGCGTACATCCAATGTTTCCAGGCTTTTGCTGAGTACCCATGCATTAAACGGCGACAAGGCAGGCCCGGTGCTGCGGCTAAATAAATATATGTCGTTTATCAGCTCTTTTTTACCCACTACCACGCCACCCAGTACCCTGCCCTGCCCATCCAGCCACTTGGTAGCCGAATGCACTACCAGGTGAGCGCCAAAAGCAATGGGTTGCTGGCAAACGGGTGTAGCAAAGCAGTTATCTACATTTAAAATAAGCTGATGCTTTTGGGCCAGTTTACCGGCAAATTCAAGATCTATAATGGCTAATCCCGGGTTAGTGGGCGTTTCCAGGTAAATCATTTTGGTGGCCGGTGTAATGGCGGCCTCCCAGGTTTCTGGCTGCTCGGCGCTTACGTAAGTATAATCAATGCCGTAGTTGGGCAGGTATTTTTTAATAACTGTTTGGGTGCTGCCAAAAATCGAATTGCATACCAACAGGTGATCGCCCTTTTTTAGTAAGGCCATAAAACTTGCAAACACAGCACTCATACCACTTGCGGTGGCGTAGCCTGCCTCGGCACCTTCCATCAGTACCATTTTATCTGTAAACTCCTGTACGTTGGGGTTGCTAAACCTGCTGTAGATATTATCGTTGGTTTCGTCGGCAAATGCAGCCCTCATTTCCTCTGCATTATCAAAACAAAAACTACTGGTTAAATAGATAGGAGCAGCATGTTCCATTTGGTTGGTACGCTCACTCTGTATCCGGATGGCTCCGGTTATTGGATGCTTCATGATAATAAATAATATCAGCTACCCGGCGGGTATGGTAAACAATTATGGATTGATAACTACCGACCATTTAAGGCTGGCCCCGGCCCTTTTTAATGTTTCGGCTACCGAGCAATATTTATTCATGCTTAATTCGCAGGCACGTTGGGCTTTTTCCATATCAATGGTACCGGTAAGCGTAAAAACCACCTCCACATCCTGCCATAATGATGGCTCTTTACCCGGCTCACGCTGGCCTTTGATGTTGATGGCAAAGTCTTTCACATCCTGCCGTTGTTTTTTTAAAATGGTTACAATATCAATCGCACTACAGCCACCAAGGCCCATTAACAACATTTGCATGGGGCGTATACCAAAATTTTCGCCACCAGATTCGTTGCTTGAATCCATTTTAACTACATGCCCATTGGCATCGGCAGCCTCAAAACCAAAATCGCCCTGCACCCTTTTTAAATTAACTTCAATCATATGTGAAAATTTTGTACAAATATAAACGCTGCAAGCCTTTACTTTGCATAGCATTTTTTATTTGATGAAGTATTTTTCTTACCCCCACCCGGTTCAATTAGAGTGTGGTGCCGTTTTACCTGAATTAACCGTTGCCTATACCACATATGGACAACTAAATGCCGATGCCAGTAACGTGGTATGGATTTGCCATGCATTAACTGCCAACTCCGATGCGGCCGACTGGTGGCCGGGCATGGTGGGGCAAGGCCATGTAATAACCCCCGAAAAATATTTTATTGTTTGTGCCAATATACTTGGCTCTTGCTATGGCAGTACCGGCCCGCTAAGCAATAACCCTGTTACCGGCACACCTTACTATGGCAGTTTTCCTTTAATCACCATCCGGGATATGGTAAAAGCACATATATTATTGCGCCAGCACCTCAACATTTCCCGTATTCACTTGCTTATTGGTGGAAGCATGGGCGGGTACCAGGCTATGGAGTGGTGCCTGATGGAACCCACTGCCATCAATCAATTGTTTTTACTGGCCACCTCTGCCGCCGAAAGTGCCTGGGGTATTGCTACCCACACGGCACAACGCTTATGCATAGAGGCCGATTGCACCTGGCAAACACCCAATGCCAATGCTGGCGCCAAAGGCCTTAAAGCTGCCCGTGGCATTGGCATGCTTACGTATCGCAATTACGAGATAATGGTAAAAACACAATCGGACCCCGACCTGGAAAAAACGGATCATTTCAGGGCATCTTCGTACATCAGTTACCAGGGTGATAAACTGGTAAGCCGCTTTAATGCGTACAGTTATTGGCAGCTTACTAAAAGTATGGATACGCATAATATAGCCCGTGGACGTGGGGCTGATATTGCTGCAGTGTTAAAATCCATTACCCAACAAACGCTTGTAATAGGCATTAATACCGATATACTTTGCCCGCTGGCAGAGCAACAGCAGCTGGCAGCCCATATACCCGGCGCCCGATTTATAACTATTACTTCTGATTATGGACACGATGGCTTTATGGTAGAGTCGTCGCAAATTTCCGGGCATTTATCTCAATGGCTAGCTGTTTAAAGCAATAATAATTAACCTTTATTGCTGATAATTTACCAATCATTAACATATTTCTTAACCTAGTTCAATGCTTTTCGGTGTTTGAACATTATATATTTGTATTTTAAAAAAAGTAAACATGTCTGCAGGCAACCCAAGCAAGAAAAGTACGTTAAAAAAAATACTGATTGTTATTGGCATCGGTTTGGTAGCTGCCGCAGCAGTGGCCTTGTATATTTTTACAGACACTTTTGATGACACTGCCACACAAAAAGCTGCATACACTGTATCTGCAAACCCTTTTATTAAAGAGTTTGAAAAAGACAATGCCCTGGCTAACAAAAAATATACCGAGCAGATTATAACCGTAAATGGCAGGATATCGGAAATAGAAGCAGCAGATACTACGGTAAATATTAAAATGATTGATACCACTACCGGCTCGTACATCATTTTTGCATTTCAGCAACAGGATGCAGCCGAAGCAAAAAAATTAAAAGAAGGTGATAGTGTATCTGTAAAAGGATCTTGCAGCGGAGGAATATTTAGCGAAATACTGGAGGTAGAATCCATCAATTTTAAACGAAGTTCAATCAACAAATAAACCAACTCAAAAAAAAACAACGATGAAAAAAACAACTTTTGTGTTAGCCCTGGCTTTATTAACAGGTGCTGCATTTGCCCAAAAGAAAACGACTACATCTGCTATCATTAATTTTGATGCTACCACCCCGGCCGATGCTTTGCCAAAGGCAGAAAACAAAACTGCGGTAGCTGCTATTGATACCAAAAAAGGCACTGTTTCTTTTGAAGCTGTGATGAAAAGTTTTGCATTTGGCAACCCAATGATACAAGAGCACTTTAACGGCCCAAAATGGCTGGATTCTGAAAAATTTCCTACTGCTGTATTTAAAGGTACCATCACCAACCTTGGTGAAGTAAATTTTGATGCAGATGGTACTTATAAAGCAAATGTAACTGGCGACCTTACCATCCATGGTATCAGCAAACCAGTAAGTACTACTGCAGATATTACTGTTAGCGGTAAAAACGTTACCGCTAAATCTGAATTTACCATTAAGCTGGATAGCTACGCTGTAGGTAATGCCGGTGGTAAAGTAAACAACGATACCAAAATTTCGGTAGTGGCTGAATTGAAATAAAATTACTATTAAACAATTATTGATAAAGCCGGCCTTATTAAGCGCCGGTTTTATTATTTAAGTAACTTCTATAATAAAAAAGCAGACGACCGAGTGGCCGTCTGCTTTTTTTATGGATTGTTTTTATTACTTCTTCATCTCAAAAGTTTCTAAAAACTTGGTAGTAAAATTGCCCTTTCTAAAATCTTCGTTTTTCATTAATTGAAGGTGAAAAGGAATGGTAGTTTTTACTCCTTCTATTACGTATTCGCTTAAAGCCCGGTACATGGTATCAATGGCCTCTTCCCTGGTTCTGGCTACTGTAATCAGTTTACCAATCATACTATCGTAATAAGGTGGTATAACATAGCCTGCATATACATGGCTATCTACCCGTACGCCGTGGCCACCCGGTGTATGCAGTACTGTTATTTTACCGGGGCTTGGCCTAAAATCGTTAAATGGATCTTCGGCATTGATACGGCACTCAATGGCATGCATTTGCGGAAAGTAGTTTTGCCCGCTCACTTTATGCCCTGCTGCAATTTTTATCTGCTCTTTTATCAGATCGTAGTTGATTACTTCTTCCGTTACACAGTGCTCTACCTGTATACGGGTATTCATTTCCATAAAGTAAAAGTTGCGGTGCTTATCCACCAAAAACTCTATGGTACCCACGCCCTCGTAATTAATAGAGGCAGCCGCCTTTATAGCAGCATCTCCCATGCGGTTGCGTAAGTCGTCGGTCATAAATGGAGAAGGTGATTCTTCTACCAGCTTTTGGTGGCGGCGTTGTATGCTGCAATCCCTTTCGCTCAGGTGGCATACGTTGCCAAACTGGTCACCTGCTACCTGTATTTCGATGTGGCGGGGCTCTTCTACAAATTTTTCCATGTAAATGCCATCGTTTTTAAACGATGCGGCGGCCTCCGCCTTGGCAGTATCATAGGCTTTTTCTATTTCCGCTTCGCTCCATACCACCCTCATACCCTTACCACCGCCACCGGCTGTGGCTTTTAAAATTACAGGGTATCCTACCTCTTGGGCCGATGCTTTGGCATGCTCCACACTTTGCAGCAATCCCTCTACACCCGGTACCACGGGCACTCCTGCATTAATCATGGTTTGCTTGGCGGTAACTTTATCGCCCATTGCATTGATCATTTCGGGCGTGGGGCCAATAAATTTGATACCACTTTCGGTACATATTTGAGCAAAACGGGCATTTTCGGCCAAAAAGCCATACCCGGGATGGATGGCATCTGCATTGGTAATTTCTGCAGCCGCCATAATATGAGGTATGTTTAAATAACTTTCTGCGCTGCTGGGTTTACCAATACAAACAGCTTCGTCGGCAAAGCGTACATGCAAGCTGTCTTTATCAGCGGTGGAATATATGGCCACCGTTTTGATACCCATTTCTTTGCAGGTGCGTATCACCCTCAGGGCTATTTCGCCACGGTTGGCAATCAATATTTTTTTAAACACGTTTGAAAAGTTAAAAGTTAAAAATTAAAAATTAAAACCGCTGTGTCGGAGGTGTTAGCTGCTGACTTTTGACTTTTAATTTTTACTTAAGAAGGGTCTACCAAAAATAATGGCTGGTCGTATTCTACGGGGCTGGCATCTTCCACCAGCACTTTTACAATTTTTCCGCTTACCTCACTTTCAATTTCATTAAACAGTTTCATTGCTTCAATGATGCATACTACTTTGCCTACACTTACCTCTTCACCCACACTGGCAAAAACTGGTTTGCCGGGGCCGCTTTGGCGATAAAAAGTGCCAATCATGGGGCTTTTAATGGTTATGTAATTATCTGTTTTGGGTGCAGGTGCGGCGGGAGCTTCGGCTACGGGTGCAGCTACCGGGGCAGGTGCAGCGGCAGGAGCCGGTGTGTAAGATTTAGGAGCAAAATCGCCGGCATTGGCAATGATGTGCTGAGCCGGATCTTTTTTTTGTTTAATGGTGATTTTAACGCCTTCCTCTTCAATGGTTATTTCTCCAATATTGGTTTTGTTGATGAGCTTTACCAGCTCTTGGATTTGTTTGATGTCCATGTTAAACAGTTATGTGGTTTAAATGCAATCGGGCTGCTAAGGTAGGGAATGATTTACCAAAATGCCAACTATTTTAAAAAATAAAAAAAGCGAAAAAATGGCTAAAAAAGCCAAAAAAGGCTTTAAAATGGCGAAAAAAGGGCAAAAATATTGAAAAAACTGCCCAAAATATAAAGGGCTGAAATTTTTACTTCAGCCCTTTGTAATTGTATAAAATATTATTTAACCCGTTCTACATATTCACCGCTTTTGGTGTTTACCCTTATCAGGTCGCCCTCGTTTACAAATAAAGGTACATTAACGGTGGCCCCGGTTTCAACAGTGGCAGGTTTTAAAGTACGGGTGGCTGTATCGCCCCTTACACCGGGCTCGCTGTAAGTAACCAGCAAAGCTATTTTATCGGGCAATTCTACTCCCATGGGTTGCTCTGTTTCTCCATTAATTAATACAGATACTTCTTGACCGTCTTTTAAAAACTGGGGAGCATCCACCATATTTTCTGCAACAGTAATTTGCTCAAAGGTTTCGTTATCCATAAAGCTGTAGCCGCTATCATCTTTATATAAAAATTGGTAAGGCTTTTTTTCTACCCGTACCGGAAAGATGGTTTCCCCACTATTCCAGGTAACTTCAATGGTACGGCTGTTATCAACCCCTTTTAACTTTGCCCATACTTTAGCGGCGGCACGGGCTGTTTTATTTTGTCCAAATTCGATTACGCTGTACAGGCTACCATCAATTTTGATGATCAGGCCGGTCCTCATATCTGCTGTAGTTGCCATGCTGTATCCCCCATTGCGCCCGGGGCGGAGCGTTTATTAAAAAAATGAATGTATGATGCCTTTTAAAAATGCTTATAGGCTAAGCATGTTAAGGCGGCTGCAAAAGTAGGGATAGAAAACCTAAAAAGAAAATTCGCTGAGCACTATCTGCCAGCAGCGCTGTAGTTTTACATAAATTAATGCATGAAACAACTGATTTCAGGCCTGTGGCTTACCTGTATTTGCCTGGTAGGTAAAGGCCAGGCAGACAGCAAGCCGCTTTATCTTCAATTTCCCGATATCCCTCCTTTTACACTTACTAAAGTGCCCGACAGCAGCAGTTTTGGCAAGGCTGCACTGGTTAAAAAAAAGCCGGTACTTATTATTTATTTTAGCCCAGATTGTGATCATTGCCAGCAAACTACCCGGCAATTGATTGCCAAAATAGATGCGTTTAAAAATATACAGGTAATTATGGCATCGCCATTATCGTATGCGCTGATAGCAGATTTTTATACAAAGTATGCCATTGCCAGCTATCCAAATATTGTAATGGGGCATGATGAAAAGTTTTTTTTAGGCAGTTTTTACCGCATTAGTGAGTACCCTACTATGTTTTTGTATAATAAAAAAGGGCGTTTTATTAAAAAACTGGAAGGCAGTATTGAGCTGCAACAGGTAGCAGATGCTTTTAAGTAATAACTGCCAGTAACTATCCTTTCGTTAAAAATTAGTAGTATATAAAATCACACACAACCGCTCCGGTGCTTACCTTTGCCCCCAAAATTTATTCTCTTACACACATAAAATGTTTTTATCATGAAAGTTACCGTTGTAGGTGCAGGAGCAGTAGGTGCCACCTGTGCTGATAATATTGCCCGTAAAGAACTTTGCGCTGAGCTGGTATTACTAGACATTAAAGAAGGCATTGCCGAAGGTAAGGCGCAGGATATGCAGCAAACAGCCGCCCTGCTGGGTTTTGACACTAAGATTGTGGGCAGTACCAACGACTATACCAAAACTGCCGGCAGCGATGTGGTGGTAGTTACCAGTGGCTTGCCACGCAAACCCGGTATGACTCGTGAAGAACTGATTGGCGTAAACGCAGGAATTGTAAAAGGCGTTTGTGAAAACATTTTAAAATATTCGCCCAATGCTATAATTATCATCATCAGCAACCCGATGGATACAATGACCTACCTGGCATTAAAGTCTACCGGATTGCCAAAAAATCGCATTATAGGCATGGGCGGAACACTAGACAGCAGCCGCTTTAAATACCAGCTCAGCCAGCACCTTGGTTGCAGCGCCGGCGACTTAAATGCAGTGGTAGTAGGTGGCCATGGCGATACTACCATGATACCTTTGATTAACAAAGCTACCTGGAACAGTGTGCCAGTAACTAAATTTTTATCTGCCGAACAACAAGAGAAAATTGTAAAAGATACGATGGTGGGTGGTGCTACACTTACTGCACTGATAGGCACTTCTGCCTGGTATGCACCGGGTGCTGCTGGAGCCGCATTGGTGGAAAGCATTTTACGTGACGAGAAAAAATTACACACTTGCTGCGTAGCCCTTGATGGTGAATACGGGCAAAATGATATATGCCTGGGTGTACCGGTAGTAATTGGCCGCAATGGCTGGGAAAAAATTGTTGACTTTGGCCTTACTGCCGATGAGCAAGCCGCCTTTGAAAAAAGTGCTGCTGCGGTAAGAAGCATGAATGACGTACTGGCTACTTTATAATTAGCTGGTTACTGATAAATGCAAAGCGGCTGTTTGTTAAACAGCCGCTTTGTTTTATAATGCCATCATCAACATTAGCTTACTCCGTCTACCACCATCTCCTTATTAATTTTTTGTACCAGGCCTTGCAACACTTTGCCGGGGCCAACTTCGGTAAACCGGGTTGCAGCATCGGCTGCCATAGCCTGCACACTTTGTGTCCACCTAACAGCACCTGTTAATTGCTCAATCAGGTTTTGTTTGATGGCGGCAGCATCTGTTACCGCTTTGGCCACTACATTTTGGTATACCGGACAGGTTGGCGTATTAAAAGTAGTAGCTTCAATAGCTGCTGCCAACTCTTGCTTTGCAGGCAACATTAATGGGGAGTGAAAAGCGCCACCTACGGGTAATACCAATGCCCGTTTAGCTCCTGCTGCCTTTAGCTGTTCGCAGGCTATTTCAATACCTTTTATACTACCACTAATTACTAACTGGCCCGGGCAATTATAATTAGCCGGCACTACCACTTCGCCTGTTTGGGCCTGTACAGCAGCACATATTTCTTCCACCTTTTCGTCGGCCAAGGCCAATACAGCAGCCATGGTAGAGGGTGTTAGCTCACAGGCTTTTTGCATAGCGGCGGCCCGTATATTTACCAGCTTAAAAGCATCTTCAAAACTTAATACCCCATTGGCAACCAAGGCGCTAAATTCGCCCAACGAATGCCCGGCCACCATATCAGGTTTTGCACCCGTTATTGTTTTATATGCAATTACGGAGTGTAAAAAAACAGCAGGCTGTGTTACATTGGTTTGTTTTAAGTCTGCCTCTGTGCCTGTAAACATTACATCCGATATTTTAAATCCGGCTATATCATTGGCCTGCTCAAACAACTGTTTGGCAATTGAATTGCCATCGTATAAACTTTTACCCATTCCCGAAAATTGCGAACCCTGCCCGGGAAATACAAATGCATGTGCCATAATTGTTTTTTTAATTTCACAAATAAAATAAAAAATCCCTCAAATAAAGAGGGATTATAAAAATGAATTACCAGGTATTGTTTAATGCAGCTTTGCACTTATTAACTTAAGAAACTCACTACGAGTTTCATTTTTTTCAAACTCACCCCAAAAAGCCGAGGTAGTGGTTACTGAGTTTTGCTTTTGTACTCCCCTCATCATCATGCAAAGATGAGATGCTTCTATTACTACCGCTACACCCAATGGATTTAAAGATGTTTTTATGGCATCCAGAATTTGGGTGGTTAACCTTTCCTGCACTTGCAGCCTGCGGCTATACACATCTACCACCCGGGCTATTTTGCTTAAGCCAGTTATCCATCCGTTGGGAATGTAAGCCACATGTGCTTTACCATAAAAGGGCAACATGTGATGCTCACACATGCTGTACAGTTCAATGTCTTTTACAATCACCATTTCACTAACTGCTTCATGAAATTTGGCCGAGTTTAAAATAGCTACAGCATCTTGCTGGTAGCCCTGTGTTAAAAACTGCATTGCCTTGGCCACTCGTTCGGGTGTTTTTTCGAGCCCTTCACGGGCTGTATCTTCTCCCAACAGTTGCAGGGTATCTTTATAACTTTTTATCAGCCCCGAGGTTGTTTCTTCATCGTACTGATCAATCTTTTTGTAAGCCATTTATGTTAGTTGATTTTAACAAACAATCTATAACAGCCATGTGTGCTTTTTGTTGAGCATCTTAAGCAGGGTACTCCACAAAATTTCTTTCTGTTTCGTATAACCTAACCTGCAGTTCAAATTTTTCATCAATTTTAGAGCGCAATAACCCGTAAATAACCATGGCGATATTTTCGGCTGTAGGATTAAGCTCTTTAAATGCGGCTGTATCCAAATTTAAATTTTTATGATCAAACCGGCTGATCACTTCTTCCTGTACCAAATCGCTTAACAACTTCATATCATACACATAGCCGGTAGCTGCATCTGGCACGCCTGTTACTTTTACCAGCAACTCGTAATTGTGGCCATGATAACTGGGATTGTTGCATTTTCCAAATACCTGCTTATTGGTGGCTTCATCCCAATGAGGATTGTGCAGGCGGTGTGCTGCATTAAAATGTTCTTTTCTGTATACAGCTACTTTGTTCATAAATATATTGATGGATGTATTTGCTATAACCATTTTGCACTAATAATGTTTACCAACATTTTTAATACAATAAAATAAACTGGATACAGCTACTTTAAAAAATCAATCTATATCCATACTAGTCGCCAAAATACTCAACAAATATCCGGGGCGTTTCGTACAACTTTAACGCATGCAGTTGTACACTGGCGGGTAAATGAGGTGCAAGCTGTTGCCATATGCCAATCACCAGGTTTTCGATAGAACACATTTTACCAGCCATAAAATCTACATCCACATTCAGGTTTTTATGGTCTACTTTTTCAATTACCTGCTGCTTAATAATTTTACTTAGCTTTTTGGCATCAAATACAAAGCCTGTATCCGGGTTTGGCTTACCCTTTACAGTTACATAAAGTTCAAAATTGTGGCCATGCCAGTTTTCATTGGCACATTTACCAAACACGGCTTCGTTCTGCTCATAGGTCCATGCAGGATTATACAGCTTGTGGGCTGCATTAAAATGTTCTATCCTGGTGATATATACCATTGCGTGCAAAAAATTTTTGCAAAGGTAGCATCTAAAACATTAAATGTAAAGTGCAAGTACGAATTTTGTAATATGCCTATTTTACTTACTGCCGCCACTGCCGCCGAACTTTCGCTACTGCCTGCTTTACCTGCAGGTGTAGATACCCTGGTTACGGGTGTGGGTGTGCCTGCCAGTTTGTTTGCTTTACAACAACAGCTTTATAATAAAAATTACCGGCTGGTAATACAGGCGGGTATTGCCGGCAGCTTTAATCCTGCCTTAAGCGGCGGAGCTGTAGTGCTTGTAAAAAAAGATGTGTTTGCAGATATCGGGATGGAAGAAAACGGGGTTTTTACAAGCATTTACCAAACGGCCTTTACAGATGGCAATACTTTTCCGTATGAGGATGGGTGGCTGCCCAACCACCACCCTTTGCTGCAGCAAAACCTGTATCCACTTGTAAATGCAGTAACGATAAACAAGGTTAGCAACAGTGCCCTGCAAACAGCTCAGTTAAGCAGTACGTTTGGCGCAGCTATTGAAACGATGGAGGGAGCCGCACTGCACTATACCTGCCGGATGCTAAAAGTGCCTTTTTTGCAAATAAGAAGTATTAGCAATGCGGTAGGCGTAAGAGATAAAACCAAATGGACTATAGGCCCTGCCATTGCCAACCTTAATAAGGCTGTAGCCGCATTGATAAACCAGTTAACATCATAATAAAATACTACAGCATGAAGCTTACCCTGGGCTTTTCGCCTTGCCCAAACGATACATTTATATTTGATGCGCTGGTAAATGGCCTGATTGACACCCAGGGCCTGGAGTTTGATGTGGTGCTGGATGATGTACAAACCCTTAACCAATGGGCCATAGAGGGCAAACTTGCCATCACCAAGCTTAGCTATGGCGTGCTGCCGCTGGTATTACAGCACTATGCCCTGCTAAACAGCGGTAGTGCGTTGGGTACAGGCGTAGGCCCACTGTTAATAAAAAAACAACAGCCCACTGATACTAACATAGCCCAATACCCCATTGCGATACCAGGCAAAAATACCACTGCACACCTATTATTTTCACTGGCTTACCCCGATGCACATAACAAAATATTTTTGCGCTATGACGAAATTGAACCATTTGTAACGGCCAATAAAGGGCTTGGCGTTATCATACACGAAAACAGGTTTACCTACCAACAAAAAGGGCTGGAAAAAATTACAGACCTGGGAGATTATTGGGAGCAACAAACCCAACACCCCATTCCGCTGGGTGGCATTGTAATAAAACGCTCCCTGGATAAGCAATTGCAACAAACAGTGGACGGCCTTATCAAACAAAGTATCCAATTTGCCTTTAAAAGATATCCGCAGTTAAGTGATTATATCCGCAGCCATGCACAAGAAATGAGTGAAGCTGTGATGAGAAAACACATTAATTTGTATGTAAATGATTACTCCCTTGCGTTGGGGCCAAAAGGTAAGGCGGCTATTGTAAAACTAATGGAGGTGTATACCACTACCAACAAACTAAGCCCAATAGCCACTGATATTTTTGTAGCGTAAAACAGTGCTATTATTTTTTAAGTGCTTTTGAATATACTTCGATGCAACGTTTACGGGCAAAATCATGCACTACTATTGGTTTGGGATAATTAAACTCCTGGTACTCGGGTACCCATTTTTTTATATAGCTAAATTTAGGATCGAATTTTTGCGTTTGCAGCGCCGGGTTAAAAATTCTAAAGTACGGTGCTGCATCACAACCACTGCCAGCGGCCCATTGCCATCCGCCGTTGTTGGCTGCCAAATCAAAATCAAGCAGCTTAGCAGCAAAATAGGCTTCGCCCAATCGCCAATCTAGTAGCAAATGCTTGCACAAAAACGAAGCTACAATCATCCTTACCCTGTTATGCATAAAACCAGTACTGTTTAGCTCTCTCATGCCGGCATCTACAATTGGATAGCCTGTTTGTCCAGCACACCATTTTTCAAATTCGCCATTATCATTTCTCCATTCAATACCATCGTAGGCTGGCTTAAAAGCCTTGCCAGTACCCACTTGCGGAAAATGCCAAAGTATCATGTGATAAAAATCACGCCAAATCAATTCGTTTAAAAAAGTGCCGGAATGTGTGCTGGCATAGGCAGCCAATTGGCGGATACTGATGGTACCAAAGCGTAAATGCACCCCTAATTTTGAGGTGCCGGCTATTGCAGGAAAATTTCTTTGTTCAGCATACTTACTAAGCAATTCGGTTTTTAAAGATTTGGCTGGAAAGGCTTGCTCGTTTGCTGTAAAGCCCAGCTGGCCTAGTGTTGGTATTGGTTGTACTGGTTGCTGATAAAAATTGGCAGCATATTGTTCGGTGGGATATGCTTTTAAATAAAATTGATTGAGCCTGCTCTTCCACTTACGGCTGTACGGGGTAAAAACTGTATAGGGCTTACCATCGTCTTTTAGCACTTCATCTTTTTCAAAAATTACCTGGTCTTTATAAGTACAAAGTTTTGCAGCATTTTGATGCAGTAAATTGGCCACTTCATTATCCCGCTGCAGCGCATAGGGCTCATAATCATGATTGGTAAATACAGTATCAATGTTATATTGCTGCAAAAGCGTGGTAAAGGCCTGCATGGGTGTGCTGTAAAAAACCTGCAACGACGAGCCAAAACCAATTAACTGCTCCTGTATTTGTTGAATGGCGGTATGAATAAATGATACCCTGCGGTCGGTTTTATCTTCCAGATTATCCAATATATTTTTATCAAAAATAAATACAGGTATTACCGGGGCGCCGCCTTTGAGGGCGTGATACAAGCCTGCATTATCTTTTATCCGGAGATCTCTTCTAAACCAAAAAACATTAACCTTTACCATGCTGCATTTTTGAGTTAGCTAATACAATACAATCAGCAAATGGTTGGCACAAATGCCTGGTAAACTTGTTGTGTTAGCAAGTTGCTGTAATTGCTTTCACCAATTTGCTTTACCCAACGTATGTTGTAAATGCTATTGGTAAAAAAAACTTCGTCTGCCTGCAATAAATCATCTGTAGTAACAGCTGCCTCCTTCACCTGCCAATTGCCTGCTTTTAAAAATTTAAGCAGATTTTTTCTCATTACTCCGGCTACACAGCCCTCGGTTAGTAAAGGAGTAGTGATGCAATTATTTTTTATTAAAAAAACATTGGCAATGGTACTATCGGCCACCCTGCCGTGCTGGTTTAAAATCAATGCATCATTCCAACGATTTTTTTTTGCCTGCATGGCCGCCATTATGTACCCCAGGTAATTATTGTGCTTGATGTTACAAAGCATATCGCAACTTTTGGCAATATCATTACAAATACCTGCCACCAGTCCGTTGCTATTTAAGTCTCCGATGGTATCGGATAATGGCCAGCATTCAATTACATAACTGGGGTTGGGACTTATTAAATCGTACAGCCCTCCTTCTGCCCTAAAAATATTTAACCTTACCCGGGCATTGTTTTGGCAAGCATTTTTTTTGGCTAGTAATAAAATTGATTGTGCTAAAAATGCAGGGGTAAAATGTGGCGGAATTTGAAACTGCAGGGCTTGCAAACCTTGCCATAAGCGGCTAAAGTGATCGGCCATATGCACAATTGTTCCGTTGTGCAGCTTCATGGTTTCAAACAAACCATCCCCATAACGCAGGGCCCTGCTGGCAGCGCTTACAATAGGCTCGGCGGCCGGGTATATTTTGCCATTATAGTTTACATACTCCATCGGCGTAATTTAAACATTATGGCCATAAAAAAACATCCTTCTGGTTGTTGAAGGATGTTTTATCATGATAGTTAAAACAAAAATATCTTAATCCTGCTCAAGAATATTGTTTTTTACAGCGTATAAAATTAAGCCTGCTGTGCTTTTGGCCCCGGTTTTTACTTTTAGTTTATCCCTGATGGCTTCTACTGTTCTGGGGCTAAGGTCAACAATCTCTGCAATTTCTTTAGTGCTTTTTTCTTCGCACATTAATTTTAAAATAGTAATTTCTTTTTCGTTTAAATGAGCCTCAGGCGCTGCCACTTTTTGTGTGGTAATATTGTTTTTGGTTTTGAGATTGGTGAGCAATGCCTTATTGGTTAACGCATTAAAGTAATACTCTTGCTCAAAACAGGTTTTAATAGCCTCATAAATTACTTCGCTATCGCTGGTTTTGCTGAGGTAGCTATTGGCACCCAATTCCATAAGTTTGGTAATCATGCTATGGTCATCCATCATGGTAAGCATAATTACTTTTATATGCGGCCAGTTTTTTTTGATTTCGGGTAAAGCGCCAATACCATCCATAATGGGCATTTGAATATCCAGCAGTATCACATCTGGCTGTATGGCTTTAAGCATATTTAACAGGTGCAGTCCATTATCTGCCTCTCCAATAACTTTTACATCCTTTTTTGCGCTGAGTGCTGTTTTTACGCCGGCCCTGTATAGTACATGATCATCGGTGATCACAATCTTAATAGGATCTGTAATTGACATTGCTTGTGGTTTTGTTCATTTAGTATTTTACCAGGATATCACTGTGCAATTTGCTATAAATTTTCCAGAAGTGGTTAAGTATATTTACGCTTTGTTTTGCATAGGAAAAACCCGCCCTATTGGTTATTTCTACTTTTATTCAATCAGTTTATTACGCATTCCGTACATAATTAATCCCCCAATTGTTTTAGCATTTACCTTCATTTTCATGTTTTGGCGGATAGTTTCTATCGTACGTGGGCTTAAAAAAATGGTTTTAGATATCTCTTCGGTCGTTTTATCCTCTGCCAGCAGTTTTAAAATTTTTATCTCTTTTTCGTTAAAGTGTACGGTTGCTATGGAGCCATAGTTTTGCCGCACATTCTTTTTTTGCAACAGCTTACCCATTACCGCCTTGTTTACGAGTTCATTAAAATAAAAATCGTCGTTCATACAAGTTAGGATGGCATTGTATATTTCCTCGGGGTCGGTTGTTTTGGTGAGGTAGGCATTGGCACCCATTTCCATCATCTTACTTATCATTTGCTGATCATCGTACATGGTGAGTACGATGATTTTAAGATCCTCGTATTCCTTACGTATCAGTTCTATTGCATTGATACCATCAATTTCGGGCATTCGGATATCCATTAAAAGCACATCGGGCTTTTTAATGGCAATTTTGTGCATCATGTCTTTTCCATCTTCGGCCTCCCATAGCATTTTTAAATTTTTTTTGCCAGAAAGTGCCATCTTAATTCCATCCCTAAATATCTTGTGGTCGTCGGCAATTGCAATTTTTATAAGCGATTCTGAAGAGGTAGACATATCCGATAGCAGTGTTTTATTATTTGTTGTTAAAATTAAGTAAATAAACCCTTGTAAATACCCACACCGGCCAATAGCATTTTAATATTTTATCCAGCGGCATTAACTGTTACTTAAAAACGCCGGTTATATGTACATATTGCGTACATGTACTACGTAAATTCTCATGCTGGCTTACAGCTTATTCACCAAGTGCTAATAAGCGAAACTACTCGCCAATTGGTATATACCATATTTTTTAAAAAGGGTATTAATGCTGACCTGTTGTAAAGCAGGCCCGGTATCTTTGTACTGTTGATTGGCATTGGGTGATTTATCTTGATAGTTTCGACAACTTTTTTTATCCAATTCCTGAAAAAACCACAATATCCAATTTCCATTGTAAAATTATTTGTGCTTGTGTTGCTAGTGCCAATCAACCATTTTTCGTGGCTTAAATTTTGCTCTTATAATAAATATAAAATGATGATTGCTGCTTTTTAACCCTGCAAGCCAATTATCGTAGTTTTACCTACACAAACTTTTCCACATATCCACACCTCCTAGTATAGTTTACAAGTAATTATACCTGTTAACTGCATCGTAATTTTACTAATTTTTTTCAGTACATTTACTTGATTTTTACTTGATAATTTACGCAGTAAAATAACAAAACCCTTTACTGTATTGACTTTAAGCGCTTACTGGGCTTAAGTTTCGGCAACACCCCACTTTTTTAAATAGCTGTTTGGTGGGAAGTTTACGTATCGAAACTATCAAGTAAAAACCCAAAACTTACCAAACTATGTGGAATCTTTAATTGATTAGGTAAATTTTGATTTTGTAAAACAGTTAGTATATATTTGACAAAACTGACTCCCATTTTACAAAACTTAATTTATACAAATTACCTAGCTGAACTACTACCTTTTATCCTTGGTTTGATTTTTATCAGAAAAATTAAACTTAAGGGATCAAAGGTCTTTTTTTTTTATACAACTTGTGTAGCCATTTTCCTGCTTTTTTCCATTTACTCTAAATTTGTTTTACACGACAGGTCTAAACAACTACTTACCAACCGGTTTTTTTTAATCCTTGAGTTTGTATTATTGTCGCTGTATTATTTTAACAACCTGCAGTTTAAGTTTAAAAAATCCTTTTTTGCCATTGCCTGCGGCTTGTTTATTGGGTTTTCGGTATACGATTATATTATCACACAAGATCCCACAGAATTTAGTTTCCAGCCATTGGTTGTGGAATGCTTGTTTTTTGCCCTGGTAATCATCTACTTCTTTTTCGAAAAACTTAAGTACAATATAACCAGCCCCATTATTTATAACGCTGCATTTTGGGTGTCGGCAGGTTTTTTGGTGTACTTCACGGGCAATTTTTTCCTGTTTCTTTTTTCAAAATCTAACCAGCACGACCCTGATTTTAAAACACAATACACCATTATTTATAGCACAGTAACGATTTCTAAAAATATATTGCTGAGTATTGCCGTTCTGATAAGTGCTTATATACAGGACCATCAATCGGGCTTGCATAAGCCAATGGATATTGATTTAGGAACGTTTAACCCATTAAAAACCACTACTAACCAATGATTTTTTTACAAGCTGCCCAAAACGCATCCACCGGTGGAGGATACATTATGCTGCTGGGCACCATCGGAATGCTAAGCCTTACCTTGGGCATTGTGTTCTTTGTGGTATTTCACCAGCGAAAGGTTACCCGGTTTAACCTGGAGCTAAAAAAGCTGGAGGAAGAAAAGCAGCAGGTATTGTTAAATGCCTCCATAAAATTTCAGGAAGAAGAAAGAAACCGTATTGCCGCCGATTTACATGATGATGTAGGACCCTTGCTTGCCACTGCCAGGTTGTACCTGAACGAAAATCTTATTAACCAGGAGCCTGCCATGCAACTGCAGGCCATCCTGAGTTCTAAACAAATTATTGACGATGCCATACAACTGATTCGTAATATCAGCCATAGCATGATGCCGCCTACCTTAAAAAACTTTGGGCTGGAAAGCGCCATGAGCGACCTTTATCAAAAAATTAATGGTAGCGGCAACATCAATGCCAGTGTGCGATTTCATGATTACCGCACCCGCCTAAAGTTAGACCAGGAGTTACTCATCTTTCGTATTATACAGGAGTTGGTAAATAATATTATTAAGCATAGTAATGCCGGCTTCATCCACCTAACCCAAAATGCCAATGCAACCCATAGCTACTTTAGGCTGCACCACGATGGGCATGGTATTATACAAACAGAATTTGACCGGCTTAACCATACCTCCTCTGGCCTGGGATTAAAAAATATAGCCAGCCGCATTAAAGTATTAAATGGCAGGATATTGTTTGAGATAGACCCCAGCCATACCTATTACAAAGTAACCATAGAGGTGCCCAAAGAATCGGCGTATTAAAAAGCAGGCTGCCTTTGGCGGGTGTTTAAGCAAGCAATACAAATACCGGTATCTTTTTTATTACATTTGTTTTAACCCAAAAAACAATGGAGCAAATAAAAGTAGCAATAGCAGACGACCACCAGATTTTTAGAAAAGGGGTAATCCTGTCTATGCGGCCGTACACCAATATTAAGTTTATTTACGAGGCTGAAAATGGAGACGACCTGTTAGGTAAGATTAAACAGGAAGAACCAGATGTAGTGCTGTGTGATTTAAAAATGCCGATAAAAGATGGCATTGATACTACCAAACAAATTGCCAAAGACTTTCCAAAAATTCGGGTGATCATTTTAACCATGTATGAAGATGAACGCTTTGTTGGCCACCTGATGGATTGTGGGGCTGCTGGTTACTTGCTAAAAAGTACCGAGCCAGCAGAAATAAGAAAAGCCGTAATTGATGTAATGAAAACAGGTTTTTACCTAAACCCCTTTGTGAACAAAGTACTCATCAAAAAAAATTACAGCAAACAAAAATTTAACCCTAGCCTCAGCACCGAAGTGGTTATCAGCGAACGGGAAAAAGAGGTACTAACCCTCGTTTGCATGGAATTTACAGCTTTGGAAATCGCCCAAAAAATGAATATCAGTGCCCGTACGGTAGAGGCTATAAAAGACAGGCTAATGGAAAGATTTGGCGTAAAAAACTCGGTAGGCCTTGTATTTTATGCTATGAAAAACCAGCTGATTGACTAACCCCTACTCCTCTATCAATTCTATCAACCCCAATTGCTTTGTTACAATAAACACACAGCGTTTGTTATTAAATGCTTCTGATGCAAAAACTGGCAATGCATGCTTTTGTTGCCCGGTAAAAAAGTCTACTGCCGCATCAAACTTGCCTGCAGCAACCTTGTAACCACTGTGGTAAATAGTAATGCCTTTTTCAAGCATTTTTTGCAGGCGCTTATTATCGGGCCATGGCTCAATTAATTCTACCAGCACTGCCCCTTGGGTTTGTTGCACAAAGGTAATGTTTACCTTTTGAGAGCTTATAGATATGGTATTATGTAGTAAAAAAGGTTTGCCAAACAATGCCTCATTTTCTGCAAGCCAGCCAGTAGTATTGGCAGTTAAAAAACCATAATGATGCAATGCAAAATGAGTAGTCAAGCTAAAATGCTTTAAAATAAGCCAAACAGCATAGAGTCTATCTTGGTAATTATCTGGCCCAGGTGTTCTTCATTTTCAGCAAATTTATTGCTATCGGCATTAATAATCAGGAGGGGGCCTTCTTTATAGTTTTCTATAAATGTATTGTAGTAATCATTTAATTTTTTCAAGTAATCCAGGCGTATATTCTCTTCGTATTCTCTGCCTCGTTTTTGTATTTGCGCTACAAGAGTGGGTACAGATGCTTTTAGGTATATGAGCAAATCGGGCGGCTGCACCATTGTTTTAAGCGTTTCAAAAAACTGGTAGTAATTATCAAAATCTCTTTTGGGCATCAGGCCCATATCATGCAAGTTGGGCGCAAAAATATTGGCATCTTCGTAAATGGTGCGGTCTTGTATTACGGTTTCGGTGCCACGGTGTATTTCCAGCAGCTGGTTAAGCCGGCTATTTAAAAAATATATCTGCAGGTTAAAACTCCAGCGGGGCATATCCTCATAAAAGTCATTGAGGTAAGGGTTATGGTCAACATCCTCAAACTGCGGTATCCACTTATAATGCTTAGCCAGCATTTCTGTAAGGGTGGTTTTACCTGCTCCAATATTTCCTGCAATAGCTATATGCTTTGCTTTTTTAACTTTTGCCATAATACCATACTCCCTGCCTGCGGAGCCTGCTTTGATGATGATTAAAAACTTTTAAAATTGAATGTAAGTAAAGTTTACAACACTGCAAATACAAGTTGTAAATGTGCTGCTTAATAGTTAAGCCCCATGGCCTGCCGTACCATTTGCATAGTGGCGGCAGCGCTGGCCCGGGCTTTTGCGGCTCCTTGCTGCATTACTTTATTAAGATAGGCTTCATCTTGTAAAATTGCATCCACCTTACTACGGATGGGGGCAATAAAGTTTACCATATCCTCAGCCAGTTGCTTTTTTAAATCGCCATAGCGAATGTTGCAGTTGTTATAATTTGCCTCCATTTGCTCAATAAATTCGGGTGCACTCACCAGTTGCATCAGGGCAAAAATATTTTCGATATAATCTGGCTTGGGGGTATTGGGTTGTGTGGGGCCACTATCTGTTTTAGCCTTCATTACTTTTTTGCGAATCATTTCGTCTGTATCAGCCAGGTAAAGGGTAGCCAATTGATTTTCGCTTTTACTCATTTTTCCGCTACCATCCAGGCTGGGTACTTTTACCAACTCCGCATGGTAATTAAAAGCCTGCGGCTCTGGAAATACCTCACCATACCGGTGGTTAAAGCGTTTTACAAAATTACGGGCCATCTCCAGGTGTTGCTCCTGGTCTTTACCCACGGGCACATGTGTTGCCCTGTGTAAAATAATATCGGCTGTTTGCAAAACCGGGTAAGTAAGCAAGCCGGCATTAACATTATCGGGATGTTGCCTGGCTTTTTCTTTAAAGGTTACTGTTTTTTCCAGCTCACCCATATAGGCCAGCATATTTAGGTAAAGGTATAATTCAGCTGTTTCAAACACATGGCTTTGGCAATACAAGGCCACTTTATCAGGATTTAGGCCACAGGCAATATTTTCTGCCAGTACCCGGTGTACATTGGTTTTTAAGGCCTGCGTATCGGGATGGGTGGTAAGCGAATGAAGGTCGGCTACCATAAAATAACACTCAAACTCATCCTGCATTTTTACATAATTGCGGATGGCGCCAAAATAATTACCCAGGTGTAAAAAGCCTGTTGGGCGTATGCCACTCATTACTATTTCTTTCCTGCTTTTCATAAGCTGGCGAAGATAAATAAATGTTTGATGTTTAAACGGCGTACCGGGTTTTAGTTTTTTTAATAACACCGTACACCATTCAGCCCAATATTGCCTACTTGTGATAGTAAAACTATATTTTTGTTTGATGGAAGTGAATAACGCCTTAGTAGACAAGCTGGCCAACCTGAGCCGCCTGCGCTTTGATGACACCGAAAAAGAATCGATTAAAACCGATTTGCAGCGCATGATACAATTTGTTGAAAAATTAAACGAACTGGATACTACAGGTGTAGAGCCGCTGCTGCACATGACAGACAATGTAAATGTTTTAAGAGAGGATGAAATAAAAGGCAGCATCAGCCGGCAGCAGGCACTTATAAATGCCCCTGTACAGGATGGTGAATTTTTTAAAGTACCAAAAGTGATACGCAAATAATTGCAACGCTGTATGCCACCGTTGCAGCATTATACTTAATACTAACCAACCATTTAACACATACAATGCAAGGCATTATTCACCTGCAAAATATTTGCAAAAGCTACTACCTCGGCAAAAACGAACTACCAGTTTTAAAAGGCATCGACCTGGATATTTTAAAAAACGAATACGTTGCATTGATGGGCCCTAGCGGATCGGGCAAATCTACCCTTATGAATATACTGGGCTGCCTCGACTCCCCTACCCGTGGCAATTATTTTTTAAACGGCAAAGATGTAAGCCGTATGGAAGATAACGACCTGGCTGAAGTAAGAAATAAAGAAATTGGCTTTGTATTTCAGCAATTTAACCTGCTACCCAGGCTTACCGCTGCCGAAAATGTTGCCCTGCCACTGATTTACAGTGGCGTAACCAAAAAAGAAAGAGCCGACAGGGCTTTGGAAGCATTGGCAAAAGTAAAGCTCGACGACCGCAGCCACCATAAGCCAAACGAAATGAGCGGTGGCCAATGCCAGCGGGTAGCCATTGCACGGGCGCTAATAAATAACCCCTCTATTATTTTAGCAGATGAGCCTACTGGTAACCTAGATTCAAAAACGTCCTACGAGATAATGGATATTTTGGGTAAAATACATAACGACGGTAATACCGTAATACTGGTTACCCATGAAGAAGACATATCGGCATTTGCCCACCGGGTTATCCGGCTAAAAGATGGATTGGTAGAAACCGACCGAAAAAACAGCAACCCTACCACCATTCATCAACCCGCCTTATAAAAATAGTTTGCTACACAACCATTTGCACCCCAGCTTTGTAATAAGGCTGGCTGTAAAACCCAATACCATACCGTAATGGCACTAAAAATTTATACCAAAACAGGCGATCTTGGTAAAACAAGTTTAATTGGCGGCACCAAAGTACCTAAAAGCCACTTGCGCATTGAAACATACGGTACGGTAGATGAATTAAACTCTTATATAGGCTTGGTAAGCGACCTGCTTACCGACGATGCCGGCAAGCAAATTTTAAAAGAAATACAAGACAGGCTTTTTACCATCGGCTCATCGTTGGCCTGCGACCCAGACAAAGCCCCATCAATGAAAATACCCGACCTTATAGAAAGTGATGTAGCCTTGCTGGAAAAACAAATAGACCAGATGAATGAAGTGTTGCCTGCAATGAAGTTTTTTATATTGCCGGGCGGCCACCAGGCTATATCTACCACGCATGTTGCCCGGTGCATATGCAGGCGGGCAGAGCGGCTTTGTGTGCAAATGCAGCAGCAGGCATTATTTGTAGAGCCGCTTGTAATTAAATACCTCAACCGGCTAAGCGATTATCTTTTTGTATTGGCCCGGTATACAGGGCATCAGCTGCAGGTAAGCGAAATTTCGTGGAAACCAAGGGTTAGCTAAGCGTTTACTATTATCCTATCATTTTACCATCTTTCATGTGCAGCACACGGTCGCTCATTTGTGCCAGCTCCTCATTATGGGTTACTATCAAAAAGGTTTGATTAAACTGGTTACGCAAATCTATAAATAGCTGGTGCAACTCTTTAGCACGGGCACTATCTAAATTACCGGTGGGTTCGTCGGCCATAATAATTGATGGATTATTTATCAGCGCCCGGGCAACAGCCACCCTTTGCTGCTCGCCACCCGAAAGTTGCTGTGGTTTGTTATCCATCCTGTCTTTAAGGCCCAGCGTTTGTAACAGTTGGGCAGCCCTGTCTGTTACATCTTTTTTACGGGTGCCGGCTATCCAGCCCGGTATACATACATTTTCAAGCGCCGTAAATTCGGGCAGTAAATGATGAAATTGAAAAACAAAGCCAACATGCCGGTTGCGAAAATTGGCCAGCCGGTTGCCTTTAAGATCGTGTACTTTTTGGTCATCCAGTATTACCGATCCGCTATCAGCCGTATCCAAGGTGCCCAAAATATGCAGCAAAGTGCTTTTACCGGCACCCGATGAGCCTACAATACAAACCACTTCGCCCTTATCAATATCAATATCCACATTACGCAGCACCTGCAGGTTTCCATAGCTTTTGGTGATATTGCGGGCAGTAAGCATCAGCAAAATATTTTATAGTATGTAACGTTTAGTTAAAATATCGGCAATATATCAATATTTGATTTACCAAAGCCGGTTGTTAAAAAACACATTTGGTTAATTCCATCAAACTTTTACATTTGCACAAAATTAAAACCCATCTAATACGATGTTTTGGACACTTGAATTAGCCTCACACCTGGAAGACGCACCCTGGCCGGCCACCAAAGATGAACTGATCGATTATTCAATCCGTAGCGGAGCACCTATTGAGGTAATCGAAAACCTGCAAGAGTTGGAAGACGAGGGCGGTGAAGTATACGAAAGCCTGGAAGACATCTGGCCCGATTATCCCAGCCAGGAAGATTTCTTTTTTAACGAAGACGAGTATTAATTGTACTGGCCGGCTATTGCCGGTATAAAAAACAAAGCCACCAGTTTGCATTGGTGGCTTTTGCGTTGCATTTAAAAATTTATTTTTTTGCAAACCTGAACTTAAACCAGATGAGCAGCAGCGATAGTACAAAAATGATGGCATTGCAAATTATTACAGGTACCGCATTACGGCCAATACCATACACCAGCCATACTACTGTACTAAGTGTTACAATCACCATCATGCTAAGGCTAAGGTCTCCTACACTTTTGGTGCGCCAGGCTTGCAGCACCTGCGGTACAAAAGTAATGCTGCTTAGCGCCGAGCCGGTTAAGCCCACCATTTCTATCCAATCCATTTTATCCTATATTTTGTAAAAACAGGTTAAACTGCTACGCTGGGCCAATACTATTTTTCCATCTGCTCAATTACGGCCTGGGTAACACCTGTAAATGAAAAACCACCATCATGAAAAAGATTTTGCATGGTAACCATTTTAGTTAAATCGCTAAATAAGGTTACGCAATAATCGGCACAGGCTTCGGCAGGCGCATTACCCAGCGGACTCATTTTTTCAGCATAATTTATAAAGCCATCAAAACCCTTTACACCGCTGCCAGCCGTAGTACGGGTAGGCGATTGCGAAATAGTGTTTACCCTTACATGCTTTTTTACTCCATAGTGATAGCCAAAACTACGGGTAATACTTTCCAGCAGCGATTTAGCATCGGCCATTTCGTTATAATCCGGAAACACCCGCTGGGCGGCTATATAAGTAAGTGCAACTACGCTGCCCCACTCATTAATGGCATCCAGCCGCATAGCAGTAGCCAGCACCCGGTGCAGGCTGGTAGCAGAAATATCCAGCGTTTTTTGATTAAATCCATAATCAATTTCGGTATAATGTTTTCCTTTACGCACATTCAGGCTCATACCAATAGAGTGCAGTATAAAATCAACACCACCGCCAAAATGCTCCATGCTTTTGGTAAGCAGGTTCAACACATCTTCGTTGCTGCTAACATCACAGGCAATAACCGGTGCATTTATCTTTTCGGCCAGTTTATTAATCTCTCCCATACGCATGGCCACCGGCGCATTGGTTAATACAATTTGCGCCCCCTCTTCGTGGCAGCGGATAGCCGTTTTCCATGCAATCGACTTTTCATCCAGCGCACCAAAAATAATTCCCTTTTTTCCCTTAAGTAAGTTATAAGACATAGTGGTTTGTTTTATGTGGTAAAAGTAACACAGTTAATGGAATAACAAAATTGTTTAACCAGCACCGGGCTTGCCGGCAACAGCCAAAATAATGCTTGTACGCCACCGTTAGTACATCCTTCAGCGGCAGCCCTGCTATCCGCTGCAAGTACGGCACAGTGGCCCGCCACAAATCCTCACCGGGCTTTACGCTGCTATCAGGCGTAAAGGGCAGCCGTAATGCACCTTTCAGCCACCCAGCCAATCATTTTACACGAAAACCAATTTTTGTAGTACCGCTATCGGCAATAATTTTTACCTTACCAGTATAAAAACAACCACTATGCAACAACAGGCACGCCGCTTATGGCTAAAACAAAGTTTACTGGCAGCAGCCGGTATAAGCATGGGCAGTCAGTTATTTGGCCGCAATTACCAATGCGATGAGCCACTAATATATACCGGCCCCGCCGATCATTTAATAAAAATAGGCAGCAACGAAAACCCCTACGGGCCCTCGCCCTTAGCAGTGGCAGCCATGCAAAAAGCCGTAGCCTCCAGCAACCGCTATCCCTGGGAAATTACTACCCAGCTACGTAAAAAAATTGGCAGCCAATATGGCTTAACAGAAGCACATGTATTAATGGGTGCAGGCAGCAGCGAATTATTAGGGCTGGTAAGTGCTTATGCCGGCCGTAACAAAGGCAACGTAGTTACCGGCTACCCCACTTTTAAGCTGTGGTTTACGGCTGCGGAAAATTTTGGGTTGCAAATAAAAAAAGTACCACTCACCAACGATAAAGTACACAACCTGCCCGCTATGCTGCAGGCCATGGATGCCAACACCCAAATGATGTACATCGTAAACCCACACAACCCCACCGGCACCATTGTAGCCAAAGAGGCACTCCAAAATTTTATTGAAGAAGCCAGTAAAAAAACCCTGGTTTTGCTAGACGAAGCTTATACGGAATACAGCGATGAGCCCAGCCTTGGCCACTTAGTAGCCAATAACAAAAATTTAGTGGTGGCAAAAACTTTTAGCAAAATACATGGCATGGCAGGCGCCCGTATTGGATACATATTGGCACATCCCGATACCATTAAGGCATTATCGGCCTGGCAACCCTGGAGCAATGCAGGTGCCGGCACGGCTGCATTGGCTGGCGCACTGGCCAGTATAGACGATCTTGATTTTCAAAAAAGCTGCCGCCAAAAAAATGATGCCGTAAAAGCATTGGTGTTACCGGCCATGCAGCAACTGGGTATACAGGTAATACCCTCGTACACCAATTTTATTTATTACAATACCAGCAATTATCCTGCAGATGTGGCTGCCATTACACAGGCAGCGGGCATCAGTGGCGTACGTATTTTTGAAGAAGGTACCAACTGGCGCAGAACCAGTATTGGCACCATGGATGAAATGAAAAAATTTATAGAAGTACTTAACAAAGCTGCTAAATAAATCAACCGTAGAAATACTATTATTTCAACCCCTTACCAAAACGCTGCATATTTTTAATAAAAGCGGTGGCGCCATCAGTCAGCCGGGTAATTTGCTGTACGGATACAACCATTACCTGCCCATTATTGGTATCTGGCGAATTGGGAAAAAACACAGTAGCCTCTCCGGCATTTTCTTCTATAAGCAGAGCAGGGCGCTTATTATTTTGCATGGATACCATTACCGGTACCCGGGTATCGGCAGTGGGCTCAATCTTTTCCTGCATTTTAGCCTTGTAGGTAAGGTAGCCGGGTATGTATTGCAGCAATGTATTTTCAAGCCAATCTCTAAGCCGGGTAAGCATACTAAAACGTACCAGCCAGCCAAAAAAATAAAACAACAGTACCAATATTAAAGCAGTTACCACGGTTACTGCCTGGCTGCCCAATAAGTCTTTTATACCAAAAGTGGTTACCAAATAGTTACCTGCACCTTTAAGGTTGGCAAGCATTTTTTGCACTACGGTAACTACTACAAATACGGGTATCAAAAAAATTATACCAGCCAATACCCTGGTACGGATGTGTTCAAAAAAGGATTTCATAATTTTTTGATTTAGGTAGCCGCCAACCGGCTGTATTAAATGTATGTATAAAACAGTATTGCAACAACGATTGTAACTTATTTTTACTACTGTTATTTTACTTTATATTACCATCATTATTCATCTACAAAATAAAGGCATGCAACTACTGTTTACCGTTTTAAAGCACATTATTGGCGGTATTGCCGCACTGGTATTTATAGCAGGGCTGGTATTTACAGGGCTTGGCATCTACGATTTTGCACATGCTTTCAGCGAATTTTGGCACAAAAGCGGGGCCGATATGGTAGGGGCTGCAGCGGTGGGCTTACTACAAGGAGTAGACCTTTTTTTGATTGCCATCGTTTTGTTTGTGTTTTCGCTGGGCATAAATATTTTATTTACAGATAAGCCTGCAAAAGTAGAGCAGTTAAACCTGCCGGCCTGGCTACGCATACATAGTTTTATGCAGTTAAAAATTATTTTGTGGGAAGCCATCCTCACTACATTGGTGGTATCGTACCTGGCAGGATTATCTCAATTAAAAATACAGGGCAGGCATTTAGATGCCTATTCACTTATTTTACCGGGTGCTGTATTATTAATAGCACTTAGTTTGTTCTTTTTAAAAAAAGGAGAAAAATAAAATTTTGTAATAGCTGCATGGCCGGGCTAATTAAGTTAATCACATAGTTGTGGAAAATATTTTTCTCCTTATACCTGTGCAATAACCGAAATTGATTGCCAAAACTCAGTTATTGAAAGAGAACAAAGAAATATCCGCCTTACTTACTTTGATAGATGACCCCGACGAAGAAGTGTACAGCACCGTAAGCAACCGCCTCATCTCTTTTGGTAAAGACATCATCCCCAACCTGGAAAGCTTGTGGGAGCATACCAGTGATGAAACCATACAAGCAAGGATAGAGCTGATGATACACCAACTGCACTATCGTGACCTTGCCAATGATTTTGACGTTTGGAAAAACAATAGCCACCCGGGTTTAATACAAGGTGCCCTGCTTACAGCCCGCTACCATTATCCCGATATACAAAGCATACAAACCATGCAAGACCTGGAAAAGATGCGGCGTAATATTTGGCTGGAGCTTAATAATTACCTTACCCCGCTGGAGCAAGCAAATGTGGTAAGCAGCATCCTTTATAATTATCACAAACAAACGGGTGTAGAAATTGCTTACGATCAGCCAGAAGATTTTTTTATCAATAAAACCATCGAAACAAAAAGAGGCAATGCCATCAGCAACGGAATTTTATACCTCAGCTTATGCGATATGCTGGATATACCGGTAAGGGCAATAAATATTCCCCGCCAATTTATATTGGCGTATGTAGATACTCAATATGGCATTATACATCCTGAGTCTGCCTACGCAGACAGGATTAAATTTTTTATCGACCCATTAAATGGCCAGATATATTCTCACCAGGATGTAGAAGGATATTTTAAACGAATAAACATCAACCCTGTTAATGCCTATTTTAGGGAGCTGGATAATAAAGAAATCATCCGTTTTTTGCTGGAAGAGCTAAGCAAATGCTTTGACAATGATTTAAATATTTACAAAATGAATGAGCTGCGGCAGCTTGCTAAATTACTCGAAGAATGATATACCATGTAGTAAGTGAAGTACAATGGCAACAGGCAATACAGCAAGGCTTTTATGCCGCCGACTCCCTTGCATCGGAGGGCTTTATACACCTGAGTAAAAAAGAGCAGGTGCAAGGCGTATTAAACAGGTACTATAAAAATGCACCCAATCTTTTATTACTACATATAGATGAAGCAAAACTACAAGCGGAAATAAAATACGAGCTGGCTGCATCCGTTAATGAATATTTTCCGCATTTATACGGGCCATTAAACCTGGACGCCGTAATCACTACTACAGCAATCAGCCACTAATTATTTACAACGGGTACTCGTAAAAAAAGTTAGTTTGTTTTATCCACCCATTTTTTTCGTACACCGATTGTGCCCGGTAATTATCGGCAGCAGTTTCTAAAATAATAAACTTGGCATTGGTATCTGTACCATGTTGCTTGGCCTGCTGCAGCAGCGCCTCGGCAATACCCTGGTTACGGGCATTTTCTGCCACATACAAATCATTAAGCAGCCAGGCCCTTTTTAATGATACCGATGAAAATACCGGGTATAATTGTACAAAACCTACCGCTTCTCCCTTTAATGTTGCCAAAAAAATTACAGACTCATCATTATCTATTCGTTGCTGCAAAAACTCAAAGGCAGCTGGTAAGTCGGATGATTGTTTGTAAAAAACCCGGTATGCATCAAATAGCAGCGCTACCATGGCTACATCTTCTTTTTGGGCACGTTTTATTTCCAGCAACATATATTGTAAATTGATTTTATAAAAATTAAACGGGCATTAAAATTAATTGATTTATGACGATTAGCTGGAATGATTTTGAAAAAATAGAAATCCGGGCAGGCACTGTATTGCAGGCCGATAATTTTGAGAAAGCCCACAAACCTGCCTTAATACTTACCATTGATTTTGGCGAATATGGCATAAAAAAAAGTTCGGCACAAATTACGGCACTGTATAGTAAGGAGGGCTTAGTGGGCAAACAAGTGGTGGCCGTATTAAATGTTGCCCCCAAACAAATTGGCAATTTTTTTAGTGAGTGCCTGGTGCTTGGCATTTACCATACCAATAACGAGGTAGTATTATTACAACCGCAACAGCCGGTAGGTAATGGCAGCCTTATTGGCTAACTGCCCTACTCGTAAAACTGTTGCAAAAAGAAGCTTACTTTTTTAAAGTTTGCCTTATTGAGTGTAAAAAAATGATTGCGGCCTTCTTTAGAACATTCAATCAGTTTACTATCGGCCAGTAATTTTATATGATGAGAGCAGGTGGGCTGAGATAAGCCGGTAAGCCCTTGCACATCGCCACAGCATAATTTACCCTTACGGGATATTTCCTGTAAAATAGATAACCTGCAAGGATCTGCAATAGCGCTTATGGCTTTTTCGATAAACTTATGTTCGCTTTTTTCCGTACTCATTTTTGTGCTTGGGATGCCAAAGAAATTGTATTTTAATCAATTGAACAACACTTTGTTTTTGTTACCCAATCTGCAGCCACCACCACACGGCCATTGCAAATAGGTATCTTTAGTAAACAGTATTTTACATGAGCGAAAATATAGCCATATACAGGTCGCCTATTGGCCCCTTAACCATTAAGGCCAACGATAAAGCAATAACAGCGGTATTATTTTTACGACAGCCCGGCATGCCCGATCCCGAAGGATGGCTGCCGCAACAAAGTGTGTACGACAATCCGCTACTAACCCAATGCTGCCAGCAACTAGATGAGTATTTTGCCGGCACCCGAAAAATTTTTAGTCTTTCGCTTGCACAGGATGGAACCGATTTTCAGCAAAACGTTTGGCAACAATTAGTACAAATCCCTTTTGGAAAAACTATTAGCTACCTGGAGTTGTCAAAACGCATCGGCGATGTAAAAGCCATCAGGGCGGTGGGCACTACCAATGGAAAAAATAAAATTGCCATTATTGTACCCTGCCACCGGGTGATAGGCAGTGATGGAACATTAACGGGCTATGCCGGCGGGCTTTGGCGTAAGCATTGGCTGTTGCAGCATGAAGATAAATACCAAAATGGGGTGCAAACCTTGTTTTAAAAGCTTACTGCAATAAATCGGTAGCCGTAAAAGAAAGTGGCAACAGCAAGCGGGCGCTTTTTATAATAAATACTTCTCCTTCTGCACCACCCAAAATAAGCCGGATAGGTGTTTGGGTACGCTCTTCATACTCCACCAGGGTTTGCCTGCATATTCCGCAGGGCGAAATGGGTTGTTTGCTTGTACCCTTGCCATTGTGGTAGCTGATGGCCATGCTCATTACCGGCTGCCCGGGGTATTGAACCGCTACTGCAGACAACAATGTTCTTTCGGCACAAATGGTTACAGGATACGAAGCATTTTCCTGGTTGGTACCAGTTACCAGCTGCCCATTTTGCAGCATAGCGGCCGCACCTACATAAAAAGATGAATAAGGTGCATAGGCATTTTTGGTAGCTTCCCTTGCTGCATTTAATAAAAATGCATCTGCCGCAGTTAGCTCGCTGTCGGTAGCATATACTTCAATGGTAAATGGTATATCCTTTTTGGTCATCTGTATAATTTATTATCCAACATTATTAAAACAAAAACCACAAAGAAAACTTTGTGGCAATTGATTGATTGGATAAAAATACTCAAATAAAATGAATAAACAGCAGCGGTACTGTTGCCGTAATTTTGTTAGCGGATTGATCGAAAAATACGGTTCCAGCGGGGGCCTTTATCCCAGCTAAACCATATAAGCGATGCCTTACCTACCACATGATCTTCTGGCACAAAACCCCAGTAACGGCTGTCTAATGAGTTATTGCGGTTGTCGCCCATTAACCAAAAATAATCCATCTTAAAAGTATAGGTGGTGGCCGCAGCGCCATTCAGCATTACTTTGCCGTTTAGCATTTGTAGTTGGTTGCCCTCATAAGTGCGGATACATCTTTCGTACCGCAGGTAATTATCGGGTGTTAGCTCAATGGTAGCGCCTTTTTTGGGCACCCACAGCGGGCCAAAATTATCAATGCTCCAGTTTTTAGAGAGATCGTAATAAGGATATAATTCGCCTGAAACCGGTGAGATATAGGGTGAAAAATTAGCAGCTACCGAAGGTGCCAGTTTGCTCCACTCCTCGTTGGTAATGTTTACCAACACGGCACCATTAGATGGATTACGTGCAATATCATCCCTGTCTTCCCTTGCCTGTATACCCACCGCTTGCAGGTTATCTTCATCGGTAGAAAAGGTTTGCGGATTTTTTACCAGGTACATTCTTTCTGAATGTGGAAAAAGCGGCTGTGCCGTACCGTTTATATGTACCACACCATTTACAATTTGCAGTGTATCGCCAGCCACCGCTACGCAGCGTTTAATAAAATTTTCTCTTTTATCTACGGGCCGGGTAATAATTTGGTCTCCATACATTTCCCACACTTTATCCCTGCCCATGGCATGTACGGCCTGGTAGTATGTTACCTTGGATCCAAAATTTTCTTCATCATTAATCAATGTATCATTAGCCGGAAAGTTAAACACTACGGCATCGTTTCTTTTTACCGGTTTAGCAAACCAGCGGGTATAAGGTATTTTTATCCACTCAACATATGCTTTTGAGTTACTAATGGGCATAGTGTGGTGTACAAAAGGCATAGCTATAGGCGTATTAGGTATACGGGGGCCGTAAGCCGATTTACTAACAAATAAAAAATCGTTTACCAATAACGATTTTTCCATTGAAGGGGTGGGTATTGTGTAAGCCTCAAATACAAACGTACGAATAAGAGTGGCTGCCACTACAGCAAAAGCGGCTGCATCCACCCACTCTCTTACTGCCGATTTTTTATAGTTGTTAACTACTACCTCCCCGGCATAACGTTCGTTTTTAGAAAAGCCCAGGTAGGGGAAATAAATAAACGGCAACAGTACCGTTAAGGCGTGATGCCCAACCCCAAAACGGCCAAAATGCTCTACAAACTTAATGGTGAGCCAGATAGTAATAAACTGGCCAGCGATGGGTATAAACTGCAGAAAAAACCAATACTTTTTAAGTTGCATTTTTTCCACCATGCACCAGGTATTGTAAAAAGGCACCAACGCCTTCCAGCCTTCGATACCGGCTTTTTTAAACATACCATACAATCCTGCATGCCAGCCGATGGTGGCGATAATAAATACAATCAGGCCAAAACTCATAAGTAAAATTTAATTGGTGCCAAAAATACCATAATTACATCATCAGCAAATTATTCGGCACTAAATGTTATGAAAGGTTTAACCGGTGCCCCTAAACACATATTATAATTGCTTTAAAATTCTAAGCTGCTATAAACCATCATCAGCCGTATGGCAATTTTTCATTATTTACAACTTATCCACAGCTACACTTAAAATCAAACTGCTAAAGGGTTACCTTTTTGGCCAAAGCGTATAAAGCAACGGATACTTTTAACGAAAAAAGAAAAAAATGGTACAAAAAACTTATTTTAAAACTAAAGACTATTGCAAAGTAAAATTCACTTTTAATGTAGAAAATGCCGAAAATGTTGAAATTCTTGGCCTGAACAGTGACTGGGAAAACTCAATCATTATGAGCAAGAAAAAAGATGGCAGCTTTACCTGCGATGTATCTCTTCCAAAAAACAGCGAACACCAGTTTAAATACCGTGTTAATGCTACCAACTGGTTAAACGAGCCAGAGGCTGACAAAGAAGTGCCAAACGAATTTGGCGGCAGCAACAGTGTTATTGTGCTGTAATCATCCCCACTCTAAAAAATATTATCCCTATAGAGCAAAAAAATCTTTGCAGTTATCTAGTTATTTATTGTGAATTTACTGGAGCTGTAAAGATTTTTTCTATAATCATTTTATACTTACTATCCGGGCATCAGCCTTAGTATATAACCCGGACTTTCTACAGCAAGGTAAATATATCCGTCGGGGCTAACCCTTACATCTCTCAGCCTGCCTACTTCTTTCAACATCGTTTCTTCGGCACTTACCACATTACCCGCTAGTTTGCAACGGCTTAACCAGTTAAATTTTAATGAGCCAATTAAGGCATCACCCTGCCAGCCATTGTACACATTACCCTGTACAAAGGCAAGGCCGCTGGTAGCAATTGAGGGCACCCAAAAATGTACGGGCTGTTCCATGCCAGGGGCAGCTGTTTTGTCTGTAATGGATGTGCCGTTGTAATTAATACCATAAGTAATAACAGGCCAACCATAATTTTTGCCTTTTTGAATAATATTTATTTCATCTCCGCCCATTGGCCCATGCTCGGTAGACCACACTGCACCCGTGGCTGGGTTAACGGCAATACCCTGCGGATTGCGATGGCCATAGCTGTAAATACTGGGGCTTACACTATTATTGCCCACAAAGGGATTATCTGCAGGAATGCCGCCATCATCTTTAATCCGGTGTATTTTACCTAAATCGTTTGCAAGCGACTGTGGGTTTTGTTTTTCATTGCCTCTTTCACCTACCGAAAAATACAGGTAGCCATCTCTGCCAAACAGCATTTTTCCGCCATAATGATGGCGGGTATTACTATATGGTTTGGCTACAAAAATATCTTGCTGATCGGTTAGCTGGTTACCCTGCAGCCGGGCTTTTAAAATAGCCGTTGTGCTGGTACCATCAGCACCGGGTTTGCTGTAGGATAAATAAATAATTTGATTGGTTTGAAACAATGGGTGTAACACTACTTCCATTAAGCCACCCTGCCCCGCTGCCAGCAATGCCGGCAAACCTTGTACTTGCTGCAATGCCCCGGCATTTACCCGGTACAATTTGCCGCTGCGTTCGGTAACCAACAATTCGTTGCCGGGCAAAAAAGCAATTGACCAAGGCACTTCAGCAATTTTTGCAACGGTATCTATCCTGATTTTTAAGAGGTCGGTGCTATACTGGCCAGTACTTGTGCCAACAACCGGGGGCTTTTGCTTGTATTTTTCGATACCACTAAGCAGGTAGCTGGTAAGCTCATAGGTTTCCTTATCAGAAAATGTTTTATCAAACGCCGGCATACCTGTAGTGGTATAGCCATATTTGATGGCTTTAAAAATAGCCGCTTTGGTTTTGCCAAACTTCCAATCATGCTTTACAAATTTTTCCATTTGCCGGCCATGGCAACCGGCGCAGTATTTACTGTAATGCTTGCTTACCTTACTGGTATCCATACGGCTGATATTAGCTGAATCGCTGCCGGCATATGTTACAAACAACCGTGGTTTAAGATGCCAGTCATTCATCCAAAAATAAGCTACAGATAAAACGATAAAGAAAGCCAGTACTATCCGCCAGGGTGTGCTGATTTTTATATACATGATAAAAAATTATCGGTTAAAAACGACTGTAAAAATACAACACAGACATATGCAAAAAAACCGCAACTTAATAATTGATACCCACCAATAAATAATTAAAAAAAATATGCCTTACCGGGCTAGTTAATTTTACGCTTACAATTTATGCAGTTGGGATGTACCTACCATTTGCATCAAACTTTTAGTTTGATTTTGCTACATTGATAAACACCAGTTGCGTTTGCTTTGCCTACCCTGCTTACACACATTTTTATTTCATTTTTTAAAAAAGCACAATGAAAAATTTTATCTTTTTATTTGTCTCTTTTGTATTGTACCAGGCAGATGCAACCGCTAAAATTCGCCGGGTTGGTTTTTTTGCCAGCCCTACTGCTGGTACTGATTATACCACTTTTGCTGCTGCATACACAGCAGCCGTTGCCAACGATACCATCCTGATGTTTCCTAACAATGAGGTAAACGGAACGCTTGCCAAAAAACTAACCATCATTGGACCCGGCAACTGGCTCGATGCTAATAGTACGCCCAAGGGCAATGCAAACCTGCAGGCTTTTGCTGGCATTGCTACGGTAAATACGCTGATTCTTAACCCGGGCTGTGAGGGCACTGTAATTATGGGCATGTATGGAGGCGTATACTATCTAAATGCCAGTGATATTACACTTAAAAGAAACCGGGATATTTTTGTGTATATAACGGCCAGCAATACCCCCAACACGGTAAGCAATTTTCAAGCCTTACAAAACTACCGGCTGCGGATACAAAACTATTATGCCAATAACTCCAGCTGTACTAATATGAACATCAGCAATAATTTAATTAACCTGTTTAGCACAGCAGCCGGTAATACGTACAATGGTAATATTGCTAATAATGTTTGGGCCTATGATGTAACACAAACCGCCAATGCACTCAATGGCGGAGCCAGCACATTATCAGACAATAACTCTATAGAACTGGGTGCAGGCGCCTACCTGCTACAAAACAATATTTTTGCCTCCTACACCAATGCCACTGCTACCAGCAATTACAATTACTATTATTTTAGCAATGCAGGCAACAGCATATTTAATTACAATATGGCTTTGCAGGCTGGCAGCGGTGTGGCGCAAACATGGGGTACGGGTACCGGCAATGTGATTACCCCCATTGCCAATGCGGCCAATATTTTTACAGCCTTTCCATTAATAGGTACATCCAGTGCCGATGCCCGGTACCAGCTAAAGGCCGGCAGCCCTGCACTTACAGCAGGTGCCGGTAACACCGCTATTGGCATGTTTGCAGGTGCATACCCTTACAAGCTATCTACCATACCCACAATACCTACCATATATGCACTCAGCTCGCCACAGGGCAATAATCCACCCGGCAACAGCATACAAATAAATGTGAGCGCCCGGGGTAATAATTAATACCGCAGGAACAATTGTTACCTGCACAAAAAAAACTTCATGAAACGACTCTCATACCCGTGGATTGTACCAAAAAGCTGTGTGCTGCTATTGTTTTTTTTACAATACAATAAATTGTATGCACAGGCACCGCCCAACATCACCCGCATTGAATATTATATTGATACAGACCCCGGCTATGGCAATGCAAATAACCTAAGCTTTAGCGGCACAAACAATGCTACCGCCACCATTAACCTTGACATTACACCGCTGGATGCTGGCGTACACCTGGTAGGTGTACGAAGCAGGGATGCAAACGGCGCCTGGAGCCATGATAATAAATGGATTTTTTTAAAACCCTATCCCAATACAGGTGCTACACCACAACCCAATATTAACAGGGTAGAATGGTTTTTAGATACCGACCCAGGGTATGGCAATGGCACAGCAATAGCCATTTCTCCAGCTACTACACTTAGCAACCTGGCTATTAATATCGATCTTGCACCCCTATCGCAGGGTGTACATATTGTGGGCATCAGAAGCAGGGATGCAAACGGCGCCTGGAGCCATGACAACAAGTGGCTGTTTTTAAAACCTTATCCCAATACAGGCGCCACACCACAACCCAATATTAACCGGGTAGAATGGTTTTTAGATACCGACCCAGGGTATGGCAATGGCACAGCATTAGCTATTACACCTGCCACGTCCGTTAGTAACCTGGCCATCAATATCGATCTTGCAACGCTATCACAAGGTGTACATATTGTGGGCATACGCAGCCAGGATGCCAACGGTGCATGGAGCCATGATAACAAATGGATATTTTTAAAACCTT
>JBDKJT010000157.1:0-15121 GCA_039796475.1 Bacteroidota bacterium
TTTGGATTGCCTGCAAATCTTCCTTTTCAAACCTTGCTGATTAAGCCAAATTGAGGCAATCAATTACCGAAATTGAGCTTAAATAAAAACTGACATTATTACATAACAGCTGATGTGATAAAGCAGTATCAGAAAAAAATTACCTCAATTTTAATTTCAAATAAAATACACTTTGCTCTATTTAAATTTAAATAGGCAAAATAGGGTAGCCTAAACCTGACTGATCGATAATGAATTAAGTGAATTTGAAGTTTAAATAAATTTAATTATGAATTAAACTCTATAAATTAATTAATATCATTTAATTATATCTTTTAAAAACTATTTTCATTTTATTAATTATTGATATACTCTATGGAGTCAATTTTTTAATAATTTGGCTTTAGAATATCGATATTAAATATTTATTTAACTGTTATAATAACTTTAAAAACATTTTATTAGACCAATTTTTTAAAACTAAAATAAGTAGTTCCAAATTTTGCTCTTTATTTGAATATGTTTTTTAAGTGTTACTAATTATATTAGTGCAAAATTTTGGCTTTTCAGCTTTACCTGTTGTGCCTAAAAGGGTTTATCTTGCAACTAAATGAACCTAAAAATGCTAAGCCGGCTTTTAAAACCTACCAGTCTCCCCTATTCTATTTTCCTGACATTATTACTTGTTTCTTGCAGTAGCCCCAAGGAATTGGAGTACCGGGATTTTAAAAATTTTTCGGTGAGCAAGCTGGGCTTCTCTTCTTCCAAAGCCCATTTTGATCTTATTTATTTTAACCCCAATAACTTTGGCTTGCAGCTAAAGCGAACAGAATTAGATGTATATGTTAATGGTGTTTTACTCGGGCATACCTCCCAGGAGTATCAAATAACAATACCCCGAAAGCTGGATTTTGTAATTCCGATTGATATGGAGGTTGACATGAAAAACCTGCTCAAAAACAGTTTAACCGCACTTTTTAATAAAGAGGTGCTGGTAAAAGTAGTAGGATCGGTAAAAGTGGGTAAGGCAAATGTATATATGAGTTTTCCGGTAAACTATGAGAGCAGGCAGGCGGTAAGTTTCTTATAAAAAACTTTTACTCGTTAACAGTGCAGGGTAAAATAAAATGCCCCAACTATTGTTGGGGCATTTTTTATAAACCAGTTTTGGCTTTTACTTTACTTCTTCAAACTGGGCGTCTTCTACATGATCGTTTCCACTACCTGCATTACCGCCGGGCTGGCTTTGTCCGGCATCGCCGGTTGGGCCTTGCTGGCCTCCAGCGGCTGCCTGCGCTTTGTAAATTTCTTCGCTTGCTGCTGTCCAGGCGGTGTTCATTTCTTCCAGGGCACTGTCTATTGCAGCTACATCTTGTACTTTATGAGCATCCTTAAGCTTGGTTAAAGCAGTTTCAATCGGAGCTTTTTTATCCGCACTTATCTTATCTCCAAACTCTTTTAATTGCTTTTCGGTTTGGAAAATCAAGCTATCGGCCTGGTTAATTTTCTCTACTTTTTCCTTGGCCGCCTTATCTTCTGCCTCATGTGCTTTAGCTTCGGCTTTCATTTTTTCTACCTCTTCCTTGCTAAGTCCGCTGCCGCCTTGTACGGTTATCTTTTGCTCCTTACCGGTTCCTTTATCTTTAGCGGTAACGTGTAAGATACCGTTTGCGTCAATATCAAAAATTACTTCTACCTGAGGTACGCCCCTTGGTGCCGGTGGAATACCATCCAGGTTAAACATGCCGAGGCTTTTATTTTGATTAGCCATTGGCCTTTCGCCCTGAAGTACGTGTATTTGCACACCCGGTTGGTTATCGCTGGCAGTGCTAAACACTTCCGACTTTTTGGTTGGGATAGTGGTGTTAGATTCAATTAAACGAGTCATTACACCGCCCATGGTTTCAATACCAAGACTTAGTGGGGTAACATCCAGCAGTAATACATCAGTAATTTCTTTATTGATAACTGCGCCTTGTATAGCGGCACCCAGTGCTACTACTTCATCGGGGTTTACACTACGGTTGGGTTTTTTACCAAAGAATTTTTCAACCACTTCCTGCACTTTAGGTATACGGCTGCTACCGCCTACCAAAATCACTTCATCTATTTGGCTGGTATTGTATCCTGCATCTTTTAAAGCAGCTTCGCAAGGCTTTAAGCAACGTTCGAATAATTTATCTGCCAATTGCTCAAACTTTGACCGGGTAAGTTTTAACACCAGGTGTTTAGGTACGCCATCCACGGCAGTAATATAGGGCAGGTTAATTTCTGTTTCTGAAGAAGAAGACAGCTCAACCTTTGCTTTTTCTGCCGCTTCTTTTAAACGCTGCAGTGCCATCGGATCTTTACGTAAATCAATTGCCTCCTGTGTTTTAAACTCGTCGGCCAGCCAATCGATGATTACTTTATCAAAATCATCCCCACCCAGGTGGGTATCTCCGTTGGTAGATTTTACTTCAAATACGCCTTCGCCCAACTCCAGGATAGAGATATCGAATGTACCACCCCCCAAATCGAACACAGCAATTTTTTGATCGGCGTGTTTTTTATCTAACCCATAAGCCAATGCTGCGGCGGTAGGCTCGTTTACAATACGCTTAACGGTAAGCCCGGCAATTTCGCCTGCCTCTTTAGTAGCCTGGCGCTGAGAATCGTTAAAATAAGCCGGTACGGTAATTACCGCTTCGGTTACTTCATGCCCAAGATAGTCCTCGGCCGTTTTTTTCATTTTTTGTAATACCATGGCAGATATTTCTTGTGGCGTGTACAACCTGCCATCTATATCCACCCGTACGGTATTATTGTCGCCCTGTGCTACTTTATAACTCCAGTGGCTTTTTTCTTCATTTACTTCATCAAACCTACGCCCCATAAAGCGTTTAACGCTCATAATGGTGTTATGTGGATTGGTGATGGCTTGCCTTTTTGCAGGATCACCCACCTTACGTTCGCCATTTTTTAAAAATGCCACGATTGACGGCGTGGTACGGCGGCCTTCGTCGTTGGCTATAACCACAGGTTCGTTACCCTCCATTACGGCAACGCAACTGTTGGTGGTTCCTAAGTCAATACCAATAATTTTTCCCATGATAATTTCAATTTTTTGTTCTCTTTTATTTGTCAATGATTGTGCCATTGGGCTTTAGATGCAAAATTGACAGTTTTTAGGCAGGGCAGTAAAATGAAATGTTCAAAATGCCAGACAGCAAGCTGGCAGTAAGACGAATTGCCAGTTTTTAGGCATAAACTGTATTGCAGTAAATGGTTAAAGCAGTGGGTTATTCTGCGTCTTTTTTTATCTTAAACGTAAAATATTGCTGGGTAAAATAGCTAAATACAATTACCATTGCCGTTACAATAATTTGGGCCAGTACCGGGTATACCTGCAGGTATTTTACCAATAGCTTTAGCAGCACATAATTAATTGCCAGGTTTGACAGAAAAGATAAAAAATACCTAAACAGTTGTATCCTGCCTTTTAAATTAGAAGTGGTAAACACTACATACTTACTTAACAAAAAACCTACTATAAAAACCACGGCCGAAGAAATAATTAGGGCTATACTATAAGGTTCAAATGCATATATCCCCACATCCACCACTTGTTGTTTTACTACATTTTTAAAAACCAGGGTAAACACCGCAAATCCTAATAACACATTAAACCCACCACAAGCGGCATAGCGAAAGGTTTGCAAAGGCATCATCCTTTTAAACGGCGGATAAAATAAATCGATAATGGAAATAATACTGTTTTTCATAAAAAGCGAGGCAAAGATAGCTGGAATTGATGTGGAAAAAACTACCCAAAAAGGCAGTACATATAAAAAGAGCCCACCAAAAGGCAGGCTCTTTTTATATAGTGTGTATGGCTTAAAACGTATACCGTACGGCAAAACCACCCCAGTTGCCTGTAAACCCACTGCCATCGCCAAACTCAAATGATGGTTGCCAATCGAGCGATAAGTTGATAGGCGCATTGTTTATTTTATAATCTAACCCTATCACACCGTCTACACCAAAGTAAGAGCCGCCACCCCATTTATTATTATAAAATCCTACGTGTGCACCGGGGCCTACATACCATTTTAAACCGGGTGCACCATTAATTGGTGCATGTATTTCGTATAAGCCGGTTAATCGGAAACCCTTATCCCAAAAATACCCCAGGCCTTCAATGGCCTTGTTTTCGTGTATAAAGTGCTTTAATGAAATGGCTCCGGGATAAAATTTTACCCCTAGTGCAGTACCATAATCTTGCGAAGCATAACTATTGCTTCGTTTTTGTGCATTAACGGCTGATACGCTTACAATGATAACAGCGCAAATGGTTAAAAATTTTTTAATCATCTTGTTTTCAAATTTGGTTTACGGATATATAAAAAATATTGTGCCAACTATTTTAATATACTAGGCATACATTTCCTCTCTTAATTCTTTTACTCGGGCATCATCCAGGTATTCATCGTATGTCATTAACCGATCGATGATACCCTTGGGGGTAATTTCGATGATACGATTGGCCACGGTTTGTAAAAACTGGTGATCATGCGTTGCCATTAGTACAATACCCGGAAAACTAATCATACCATCGTTAAAGGCAGTAATGCTTTCAAGGTCGAGGTGGTTGGTGGGTTCATCCAACATTACCAGGTTGGGGTTTTGCAACATCATTTTACTAATCATGCAGCGCACTTTTTCGCCACCGCTTAGCACATTGGTTTGCTTTTTAATTTCATCTCCACTAAAGAGCATCTTACCCAAAAAGCCTCTTAAAAAGTCTTCATCCACCGTTTCTTTGGTATTGGGTGGCACAAACTGTCGCAGCCAATCCATCAAATTATCGCTTTGCGTAAAAAACTCGGTATTATCGTTGGGCAGGTAAGCCGGAGTAATGGTGGTACCCCACTCATACATACCACTGTCTGCCTGCAGCCGGCCATTAATGATTTCAAAAAAAACAGTGATGGCCAAGGGGTTTCGGCTTAGGATGCCTATTTTTTGGCCTTTTACAATGTCAAAATTTACATTGCTAAACAGTAGTTTGCCATCTATAGATTTAGTTAGCTTTTCTACATTCAATATCTGGTTGCCAACTTCACGTTCTGGTTTAAATATAATACCCGGGTATTTGCGGTTGCTGGGCACAATCTCCTCAAACTGTAATTTTTCCAACGCCTTTTTACGGCTGGTAGCTTGTTTGCTTTTAGATGCATTGGCGCTAAAGCGTGCAATAAAGTCGAGCAGGTCTTTCTTTTTCTCTTCCAGCTTTTTGTTTTTATCAGTAGCCTGGCGAGCTGCTAATTGAGAGCTTTCGTACCAAAAAGTATAGTTACCGGTATAAATTTTTATTTTTTGCTTATCTACGTCTGCCACATGCGTACATACAGCATCTAAAAAGTGACGATCGTGACTTACTACCAATACAATGTTTTCGTAATCGGCCAAAAAGTTTTCGAGCCAGCTAATCGTTTCTACATCCAGGTTATTGGTAGGTTCATCCAGCAGCAGTATATCTGGATTACCAAACAGGGCCTGCGCCAGCAATACCCTTACTTTTACGTTTGCAGGTATATCTTTCATCAACTGCTGGTGCATATCTTCTTTTACGCCCAGCTCATTTAATAGTTGTGCAGCGTCACTTTCGGCAGTATAACCGCCCATTTCGCCAAACTCATGCTCCATTTCCCCTGCCTTTATACCATCGGCCTCACTAAAATCTTCCTTCATGTAAATGGCATCTTTTGCCTGCATGAGGTCCCACATTTTTTTATGCCCCATCATTACGGTAAACAGCACGCTGGTTTCGTCAAACTCAAAATGGTTTTGTTTTAAAACAGCCATCCGTTCGCCCGGGCTGATGGATACAGTGCCCTTGTTGGGCTCAATTTCGCCACTTAAAATTTTAAGAAAGGTAGATTTGCCGGCACCATTGGCTCCAATAATGCCATAGCAGTTTCCTTTGGTAAAATTGATATTTACCTCATCAAACAGTACCCTTTTGCCATAGGCCAGAGTTATATTACTTACGGTGATCATAGTTTGTAAAATGGGCGCAAAGATAAGCAGTGAACGCTAAAAAAAGGGTTGGTTTTTTAATTTTTGGCAATTATATAAAGGCCGCAGGCCGCATTTTTTGGCAAGGCCGCCGGCAATTGTTTACAAGCAGCTTACTAACTGGTATTTATAGTAGTTTTGCCAACATGAAAAATATTACACTGCTAACCGTACTGGTTACAGTATCCTTTGCCTGCACTGCCCAAAAAGCCGAGCCAGCCAAAAAAACATTTTACGGCATGTACCTGCAATGGGGCTATAATACCGAAACCTATAGCCGCAGTGATATCCATTTTAAAATGAGTAATGGCAACAACTTTATACTGCACCGGGTAAAGGCACACGACGCCACCGATTTTGATGCCATCATAAAAAAACCAGCGGAAGTTTCTATACCACAATACAATTACCGGATTGGGTTTTATATCAACCCTCAAAAAACTAAATCGATTGAGCTAAATTTTGACCATGCCAAGTATGTTGTTACCAATTATCAAAAAGTAAGGGTTACGGGGCAGATAGACGGCGTGCAAGTAGATGCAGATAGCATACTTAACCCGGCCAGCTTTTTACATTTTGAGCATACCGACGGTGCCAATTTTTTGCACATCAATTATACAGGGCAGCAAATTTTGATGCAGTCGGCCAATACCAACCGAAAAATCATTACCTGGATATGGAAAGCAGGGGCAGGCATAAATATACCCCGTACAGATTTTAGCTGGCGGGGCGATCGGCTCAATAATAAATTTCATATAGCGGGGTATAATATTAGTGCCGAAAGTGGTATGCGGTGGTATCTTACAAGGCATTTCTTTTTAGAAGCAACCGGCAAGGCTGGTTTTGTAAATTACCTGAATGCATTGGCCAATACCAATACCCAAAAAGGCAATCGGGCAAGCCATCATTTTGTATATGCCGAGCTAATAGGCACTGTTGGATTTGATATCAATTTTTAATCCGCTTTACCCTGCTGTTTTTACACAAACACAGATATCATTACTTTTGCCGCATGAGCATCATCAGCCAAATACAAGCAACAACGGTACAAAGCTTAACAGCACTGTACAACCAGGCATTTACCGATAAAGATTTTCAGGTTAACCAAACAAAGCCAGAGTTTGAAGGCGATTATACCATTGTACTTTTTTCGCTGGTAAAATCATTAAAGCAATCCCCCGATGCCATTGGCAACGCATTGGGCAATTACCTGCAGGCACAATACCCACAACTGTTTACAAAATACAATATCATAAAAGGTTTTTTAAACCTAACGGTGGCGGATAGCTATTGGGTACAGCTGTTAAATGCAAACCATCAAAATATCCACTTTGGCAAAAAAGAAAGTAATGGCCAAAAAGTGATGGTAGAATATTCATCCCCCAACACTAATAAGCCATTACACCTGGGTCACCTGCGCAATAATTTTTTGGGCTGGAGTGTAAGTGAAATTTTAAAAGCCAGTGGCTACGAGGTAATAAAAAGCGCCATTGTAAACGATCGTGGTATACATATTTGCAAAAGCATGATTGCCTGGCAACTATTTGCTAATGGTGCCACACCACAAAGCACAGGTATTAAAGGCGATCATTTTGTAGGAGATTACTATGTAAAGTTTAATGATGAATATAAACGACAGGTAGATGAATTGATGGGTGCTGGTGCTACAAAAGCCGACGCAGAAAAAGAGGCCCCTATTATGAAAGCTACCCAACAAATGCTGCTGGACTGGGAAGAAGGCAAGCCCGAAGTAATTGCACTTTGGAAAACGATGAACCAATGGGTATATGATGGCTTTGCCATCACTTACCAGCGTATTGGTAGCGATTTTGACATTACTTATTACGAAAGCAATACCTACCTGCTGGGTAAAGACATTGTGCAGCAGGGATTGGATAAAAAGGTATTTTTTAAAAAAGAGGATGGCAGCATATGGATTGATTTAACGGCTGATGGCCTGGATGAAAAATTGGTGCAGCGAAAAGATGGCACCTCTGTATACATTACCCAGGATATTGGGTTGGCTTTGCAAAAATACCAGCAGTATGCTATTAACCAAAGTATATATGTAATTGGCAACGAGCAAAACTACCACATGAAAGTGCTGCAGCTTATTTGCCAAAAACTGGGCATGCCCAATGCTGAAGGTATTTACCATTTAAGTTATGGAATGGTGGAGCTTACTACGGGCAAAATGAAAAGCCGTGAAGGAACCGTGGTGGATGCCGATGACCTGGTAGATGATATGATTGCCACCTCACGCCAGCATACAGAGGCGTTGGGTAAGGTAAAAGATTTTACCGGGGCCGAACTGGATGAATTGTATAATATACTGGCACTGGGTGCTATGAAGTTTTACCTGCTTAAGGTAGACCCCAAAAAAACAATGGTATTTAATCCGCAGGATAGTATCGAGTTTCATGGCTTTACCGGGCCGTTTATACAATATACGCATGCCCGTATAAAAAGTATTTTACGAAAAGTAGAAGCAGCCATCAATCCCGAAACCAGCCAACAGCAGGCTTTACTATTATTGGAAAAACAATTACTGGTACAACTGGAGCAATACCCCGGTATAATAGCACAGGCAGCCCGGGAGCACAACCCATCTGTAATTGCTAATTATGCGTTTCAGCTGGCCCAAATTTTTAACTCGTTTTATGCAGAGCACTCCGTGGCCAATGCCGAAACACCCCAAAAATTACAATTAAGGCTTCAGCTGGCTGCGTTTACAGCCAATGTATTAAAAAGCAGTATGCAGTTACTGGGCATACAGGTACCCGAGCGGATGTAATATTAGTAGCAGCAATTTTACCGAGTAATAAAATAAAAAATATACCATAACATAGAGCCCGGTTATACACCGGGCTTTATGCTAGCCCAACATTTTTTGTAACCCCTGCTTAAAACTAATTGGCCTAAACCCTAATTGACTCTTAGCCTTATCAATAACAAAACCAGTTTTTAAAGGCCTTTGAGCCGGCTGTGTAAAAGTGCTGGCATTTACCTGTGTCATTAAGTTTTTATCCAGTTGCATATAATTGGCAACAGCCAATGCCATATCATAAGGTGTGAGCACTTCTTGCCCCGAAATATGAAAAATACCGGTTGCATTTTTTTCTGCTACCAGCAGCAATCCGTTAACCAAATCTTGTACATAGTTAGGTGTACGTACCTGGTCGTTTACTACCTTAATTGGCTTACCTGCCGTTAAGTTTTGTTTAACCCAGCTTACAATATTGCTACGGGTACCGGCTAGTATATCGCCATATACCAATACAGTTCTTACAATTGCCCAATGTAAGCCACTGTGCATTACTGCGTTTTCGGCGGCTAGTTTGCTGCTGCCATAATAATTAACCGGCCCGGTTTCATCGTTTTCGTGGTAAGGGCCATTTAATCCATCAAATACAAAATCGGTTGACAGAAAAAGAAACCTTGCCTGTACGGCCATTGCTGCATCAATTAAAAAGCGGGTAGCCGTTACATTCACCAGCCAGCAAGCTACCTTATCTAACTCACAGGGGTCGGGCTGCGTCATTGCTGTTGCATGTATTATAAGTTCGGGTTTGTATTTGTAAATACATTGGTGTACGGCCATTGCATCTGTTATATCCAACTCATCATAAACAAACGATTGGCTGGCGGCTATTGAAAGGCGGCATGGCCCCCTGCCGGTAGCTATTACGCTATGCTTTCCCTCGCTTGTAAGTGTTTGCAGCAAATGCTGGCCAACTAAACCATTAGCACCGGTAATCATTATTTTCATAAAATACTACAGGCATTTATTTATTTAAAATCCATACCCAAATTGTACATCACAAAACTCCAAATATCTGCAGCCTCTTCAATTATTTTGCTGGTGGGTTTGCCTGCACCGTGGCCTGCTTTGCTTTCAATACGTATCAGTGCCGGATTTTTATTATCGGTAGCCGCCTGTAATGCGGCAGCAAATTTAAAACTGTGTGCCGGCACCACCCTATCATCATGATCGGCCGTGGTAATTAAGGTAGCCGGATAGGTAGTACCTTTTTTTAAATTATGTAAAGGAGAATATCGGAACAAATTATCAAAGTCTTCTTTTTTGTCGCTTCGACCATACTCAACTGCCCATGCCCAGCCAATGGTAAATAAATGATACCGCAACATATCCAGTACACCCACTTGAGGTATAGCTACTTTAAACAGCCCGGGATGCTGCGTAATACAGGCCCCTACCAGCAATCCACCATTACTGCCACCCCTTATTGCCAACTTAGCTGGGTTGGTATATTTTTTATCAATCAAATATTGTACAGCGCCATAAATATCATTAAAAACATTTTGCTTGTTGTGCAGCATGCCAGCTTTGTGCCACTGTTCGCCATACTCATTACCACCTCTTAAGCTTACCTGTACGTATACCCCACCCTGTTCTAAAAAGAAAGTATTTGATACACTAAAAGCTGGTGTAAGCGGAATATTAAATCCACCATAACCGTATACCATCGTTGGATTAGTACCGTTTAATACCAGTCCTTTTTTATGTGTAATAAACATAGGCACAGATACAGCATCAGCACTTTTAAAAAATTGCTGGGTGGTTACATAATCTTCCGGGTTAAATTTTACTGCCGGCTGTCTAAATACAGTGCTTTTGCCCGTAGCAATATCGTATTGATAAATAGTGGGCGCTGCATTAAAAGAACTATAAGTGTAAAAGAAATTGTTTTGCTTTATTTTACCACCCAGGCCACTAGCGGTGCCAATACCGGGCAAGGCTATCTCCCATTCAAATTTTCCGAGCAGGCTATACTGCTGCATTTTGCTACTGGCATCTTTTAAATACGATAAAAAAAGTTTGCCGCCTCCGGTACCAGCTTCTTGCAATAAGTATTCTTTTTGTGGTACAAGCTCCTGCCAATTTTGGATGGCCGCATTGGCAGGGTTAATACCCACTATCCTATAGTTGGGTGCATTGATATTTGTTTTTACCAAAAGCTGGCTACCATTGTTATCTATTACCGAAGCCTCATTGTCAAAACCCTTTACCAGTAAAGTAAAAGCGCTATTGGCTACAAGATCTTTAACCCAAATTTCATCCCCACTTGTTCCTTCAGATTTATTTATTACCAGGTACCGCTCATCTTTAGTAAGCTGGCAATTTATGATACGCAATGGATGGTCTTTATCTTCGTACACAAGTTCATCTGCCGCCTGTGCAGTGCCCACTTTGTGATAATATATTTTATGATGTTCGTTTTTGCCGCTGAGCATACTTTTTTCATCACTTTGCGGATAGCGGCTATAATAAAATCCGTCGTCGCCCCTCCAGGCAATGCCACTAAACTTTATCCATTGTAATCGATCGGCCAGTAATTTTTTGGTTTCTACTTCCATAATAAAGGCCTCCTGCCAATCACTTCCACTTTGTGCCTGCAGGTAAGCACAATAGCGGGCATTGCTGGTAAACACTGGCACACCCGGTGCTGCGGTACCATCCTTACTCATGGTATTGGCATCCATAAATACCTCCGGATTGCCCGTTAATCCTTGCTGACGATACAGTACGGCCTGGTTTTGCAACCCATCATTTTTGTAATAATAATAATAAGCACCTTCCTTAAACGGGGCACCATATTTAGGATAGTTCCACATTTCTTCCAGCCTTTTTTTTACTTTATTTCTAAAAGGGATGGCAGAGAGATAGGCATTGGTAACCGCATTTTGTTCGGCTACCCATGCTGTTGTTTCCTTGCTATTATCATCCTCCAGCCAACGATAAGGATCGGCTACGATGGTGCCAAAATAATCATCCACCTGGCTGCCCTTTGGGCTAATCGGGTACGTTACCTGTGCATTGGTTACTGCTGTTGTTGCCATTAATGCCATTATCAATGAAAGTTTAAAATATTTATTCATACCTGTATTATTGTAACAGGTAATTTAATACAATCTAATCAGTAGCGGCTATTTTTTTGATGGCATAGCTGGCCTGCTTATGGCATATGCTGTTTGGCTATCATAATCGTATACTACCTTGTTTTTTACAGGCGAAATGCAAATACAGGCGGTATTAAGTTGATAAAAAAACTGCCGGCACCAAAGGGTACCGGCAGCAGCTAAAATAGCCTTATGATTATTTTTTTCGGAAGAATATGCGTACGGGTACACCGGTAAATTTAAAATTGGCCCTCAGTTGATTTTCTAGATAATTACGATAAGGCGTTTTAATATCATCGGGATAGTTGGCAAAAAAAGCAAAGGAAGGTACCACCACCGGCAACTGGGTTACATATTTAATACGTACGGGATTGCCTCTCACCACCGGGGCATGATAAGCCTCTACCGCTTTAAGCATAATATCGTTGAGCTTTGAGGTAGGGATATGCTGTTTACGGTTTTCGTATACCTCCAGCGCTACTTCAATCGCTTTAAAAATTCTTGTTTTTTCGGTAGCCGAAATAAAGATGATGGGCACATCGGTAAATGGAGCCAGGCGTTTTTTTAAGGCTGCTTCGTAATCACGGGCGGTATTGGTTTCTTTTGCCATTACATCCCATTTATTTACCAGCACCACCACTCCTTTTCCCTTTTTTACAGCCATAGCAAAAATGCTAAGGTCTTGTGCGCTGATGCCCTTTTCTGCATCCAGTACAATCATACAAACATCTGCCTCGTCCATTGCTTTTACAGCACGTATTACTGAGTAAAACTCAAGATCTTCGTTTACCTTGGCTTTACGCCTTATACCGGCGGTATCAATTAATACAAACTCTTTATTGTAAAGATTGTAGTGCGTATGAATAGTGTCTCTGGTGGTGCCGGCAATATCACTTACAATGGTACGCTCCTGCCCAATTAATGCATTTAACAAAGATGATTTGCCTACATTGGGTTGACCAATAATGGCAAATTTGGGCAACTGTTCGTTTTCCATTTCGGCCTGGTCATCTTGTTTCATATGGCTGATAACGCCATCAAGTAAATCGCCGGTACCAGAGCCGCTGATAGACGATAAAAAGAAAATATTTTCAAAACCAAGGCTATAAAATTCGGAGGCTTCCAGTAACCGATCGTGGTTGTCTACTTTATTAACTACTAAAAAAATGGGCTTGTTTGTTTTACGCAGCATATTGGCCATGGCTTCATCCAAATCGGTAATGCCTGTGGTAACATCCACCATAAAAATTATTACATCAGTTTCTTCCAATGCAATCATCACCTGTTTGCGTATTTCTCTTTCAAACACATCCTCACTACGAGGTACAAAACCGCCGGTATCAATTACGTTAAATGTTTTGCCACTCCACTCAGCTACGCCATACTGCCTGTCTCGTGTTACACCACTTTGATCATCTACAATGGCTTTGCGCTGCTCAAGTAAACGATTAAAAAAAGTGCTTTTGCCAACATTGGGCCGGCCTACAATTGCTACTGTAAAACTCATATATCTTAATTGATAAATTAACTAAATGATGATTGATAATCTTTTACCTATGGTATATCTAAATGGCTTATCAATTACCCATTAATATCCGTACTCCCTTAGCTTTAGCTCATTATCTCTCCATTTGGGCCGCACTTTTACAAACAATTCTAAAAACACTTTACTACCCAAAAATTCTTCAATATCTTTTCTTGCCAGCGTACCCAATTGCTTTATCATTTTACCGCCTTCTCCTAAAATAATGCCTTTTTGTGTATCCCGCTGTACAATAATATCTGCTTGTATTTTAATCAGGGTAGCTTTTTCTTTAAACTCCTGCACCAGTACGGTGGTATGATAGGGAATTTCATCTCCAAAGAGCATAAAAATTTTTTCCCGGATTAATTCGCTAACAAAAAATTTGGTGGGCATATCGCTTAAATCATCCCCATCATAAAAAGGCAACCCTTCGGGTAGCAAGCTTATAATAGTTTGCAGCAATACATCTACCCCTTTATTTTTTAATGCCGCAATCGTCAAAACTTGTTTACAGTAAGGTTGTTGCAGGTAAAAAGCTTTTAACGAATTTAGCTGTGCTTCTTTTACAGTATCCGCTTTGTTAAGCACTACCAATGCAGGCATTTTTAATTTTAAGGAGGAGAAAACGGCATGACTTTCTTCAGCAATTTCTGCAGCATCCACCATTAGTAAAGCAACATCGGCATCTTCCAGGCTGCCCTTAACGGCCTGCATCATTTTTTCATGCAGTTTATACTTAGGTTCAATAATACCCGGTGTGTCTGAAAAAATAACCTGGTATTCGTTGCTGGTTAAAATTGCTTTAATGCGGTGGCGGGTGGTTTGTACTTTAGGTGATACAATGGCCATTTTTTCACCCATCAGTGCATTCAGCAAAGTGCTTTTGCCAGCATTGGGCCTACCAAAAATATTTACAAAGCCTGATTTCATCATTTATACAATTGCCTATTGCCGCTAAGAAAATGATGACCGAAAAGTGAAGAAGAAGGTAATCAATTCCTATGCAATAGTGGTTGCAAGGAAAAATAAGCAAACTTGCTTAAAAATTAAAAGGCTCTTTCGAGCCTTCGCATTTGTTGCGAAGAGAGGGATCGAACCTCTGACCTTCGGGTTATGAGCCCGACGAGCTACCGCTGCTCTACTTCGCGGTGCAAAACTAGGGGATTACACTTTTGCAGCCAAATATTATACATTTGTTTTTAAAAATAATTTAAATGAGGTTAGGCTCTTTTTGCTTACACAGCTTGCTGGCACTGGCTTTTGGCCTTTTAAGCTGCGGTAAAAAAATTACACAAAAGCAGGATAAAATATACAGCAGGCAACTGCAGCAGCATGTAACCCTCACTATTTTTAGCACAGGTATGCCTGCTGATAAAAGCCAGTTGAGCCTTTTGCTGCTAAATGATGGACAAGATGTACAGCAACTAAAACTTACTGAAATATTAGACAGCCTGCACCAACAGCAGGCCATTGGGCCACTTGTGGTGGTGGCCATACATGCCAATAACCGCACTGCTGAGTATGGTGTGGCCGGCCATCCAGATTTTAAAAACCGTGGCAGCAAAGCTGCTGACTATGCTGAGTTTGTAACCAACGAACTGTATGCCTATGCAAAAAAAATGTGCGGAGTACAAA
>JBDKJT010000158.1:0-23835 GCA_039796475.1 Bacteroidota bacterium
GTTAATACCATGCATGTATTTTACCCATTTACTGTTGGGTGTATCAGGGTCTTTCTTTTTTAAATAAAGATATTGTGCTACTTGATTGAGTATACCCATAATAGTGCCTGTTATTGCATAAATATATTACAACCCAATCATTTTTTTGTTGGGTTGTTTTTGTTTTTAGCCCTAAAACTTTTACCAGCAAACTGCAGTGTCCGTATTATCAGTAGCGTTATGAGCCCGCTGGTATAAAATTTTATGGTTTGAGGCCGGATGTTATATTTTTACAGCAAATCATCGCCCATGCCTACCGCCCAGATAGAACTGCTGAACGAAAAGGAAAAATTTGAAGCACTTTTTCAGTACGCTTCTGTGGGCATTATAATTGTAAATGATAAGGGTGCCATCGTATTGGTTAATAATTTTTTGCTAAGGCAGTTTGGCTACGATGGCACCGCAGACCTTATTGGCAAAACTATCGAAACACTTATACCTGCCCGATTTAAGCATAGCCATGTAGGCCACCGGGATGGATATATCCATCATCCGCAAAACCGGCCCATGGGTATGGGTATGGACTTATTTGCAGTAAAAAAAAATGGGGAGGAATTTCCGGTAGAAGTAAGCCTTAGTAATTATAAAAACGACAATGCCAATTTTGTAATTGCTTTTGTAAACGATATAACCCGCCGTAAAGAAATTGAACATGCAGTAATGCTACAACAAAAAGAACTGGAAGCCATCAATCTTAAAATAGAAGAATTAAACGAAGACCTGGAGAAAAAAGTAACCTTACGTACCAGCCAGCTGGAGGCTGCCATGAGGGAGTTAGAAGAATCTAAAGACGAACTGGCCTTGGCCCTTAATAAAGAAAAAGAGTTGAGCGACCTTAAATCGAGGTTTGTATCCATGGCATCGCATGAATTTAGAACGCCGCTAAGCACCATCCTGTCTTCTGCATCGCTGGTAGCAAGGTATACCCTGGGCGATGAGCAGGAAAAAAGAGATAAACATATCCAGCGGATAAAATCTGCTGTGCACAATCTTACCGATATACTCAATGAGTTTTTATCAATTGGCAAAATTGAAGATGGAAAAATTGTAACCAACTTTACCATCTTTAATGTAAAAGAACTGGTGCAAACCATTAGCAGCGAGCTGCAAGGCATTGCAAGGGCGGGCCAGCAAATTATTTACCAGCACAGCGGGCCAGAAACGATATATAGCGATATTACCCTGCTACGAAATGTATTTATCAACTTGCTAAGCAATGCCATTAAATTTTCGCCAGAAGGAGGAACAATTTACATCAACAGTAATATAGAAGAGCAGCAAGCAGTATTTACCATTAAAGACGGTGGAATCGGTATTTCTGCCGAAGACAGGGAGCATCTGTTTGAACGTTTTTTCAGGGGAAAAAACGCTGTAAATATACAAGGCACCGGCTTGGGCCTGCATATAGTAGGCAAGTATGTAGAGCTGATGAATGGGCAGATAGAATGCCGCAGTGAGCTGGAAAACGGAACCCTCTTTATCATTACCTTTAAACAAAATAACCAGGCATGAAAAACCTTTTGCTGATAGAAGACAATGACGATATCAGGGAAAATACCGCAGAGATACTGGAGTTGGCCGGCTATAAAGTAGCCACTGCAGCAAATGGTAAAGCAGGGGTGGAGGAGGCGCTGGCAAATAAGCCCGATTTAATTGTGTGCGATGTAATGATGCCGGTATTGGATGGCTACGGCGTATTGCACCTGCTGAATAAAAATCCAGCGCTAAAGGGTATTCCATTTATTTTTCTTACTGCCAAAGCAGAAAGAAGTGATTTTAGAAAAGGCATGGAGATGGGGGCAGATGATTATGTTACCAAACCATTTACAGATATAGAGCTGCTTACGGCGATTGAAAGCCGGCTAAAAAAAGTAGAGCTGCTGCAAAAAAACTTTGAATCGAATGCTACGGGCATGCAGCAGATGCTGGACGAAGTGAGCGGCCGTACCGCACTGGAAAATTTTACCAAAGACAGGCATATCAACCACTACAAAAAAAAGCAGGTGATTTATTCCGAAGGCAATCACCCTACCAAATTATACTACATCGAAAGAGGAAAAGTAAAAACATTTAAAACCAACAGCGATGGTAAAGAGTTTACCGTTGGGCTGCACAAAGAAGGGGAGTTTATTGGCCACCTTGCACTGTTAGAAGGTACTGTATATAAAGAAACGGCCGAAGCCATTGATGATACCGAGATAGCCATTATACCGGTGGAAGAGTTTAGCGGGCTGATAGAAAGCAACAAAGAGGTGATGCAAAAATTTATAAAATTGCTGGCTAAAGATGTTACCGAAAAAGAAGAACAATTGCTGGGCCTTGCTTATAACTCGTTGCGTAAAAGAGTGGCGGATGCATTAATTACCCTGCAAAATAAATACCGCCAAAAGCAGGCAGAAAAATTTTCGATTCAAATTTCACGGGAAGACCTTGCCAATATTGCCGGCACAGCTACCGAATCACTGATACGAACCCTGAGCGATTTTAAAGCAGAAAAACTGATTGAGATACAATCGGGTAATATTACCATCCTCAACGAAAAAAAACTGGCAGCCATGCTTAATTAGCTGCAGTGTATTTATCAGCTTAAAATGCTGGCTTAGGTAATACTAAAAAGCTGTTTGTTAAAGTCGTATTTCATTCGGGTAAAATCTTTTTCGAGGTACTCAATTTCGTTCCGCAATTTTTGTTGTTGCCGTATGTATTTATCTTCTACATTTTTTTGCAGCAACACTATTTCCTTTATCCGATCTTCCTGCAGTTTAGCGTCTTTGGCTATTTCGTTAATGTATTCGTCTTTTAAAATAAACTCGTTTTGAAAATGCTCTGCCTGGTTTAAAAACTCTTTATCCGTTTTATGATCTACAGCCAGGCTAAGCCTTGTTTTTAAATAGGCATTTTCCTGCTTTACAAAGTCGAGCAGGCGCAGCCAGCCAGCACACTCTTGCAACAGTTGCTCTGCTTTATTAATAATTTCACTTTTATAAGTTTTATGCAGCATGCCTCCAAAATGCTTTAATTTTTTAACGATGGTTGTGCCACGCAATGTACCGTTTGCTTACCGGTATGGGTGGCAGGGCTTACATAAGGTATGCCAAGGCCCATGCCTCTTAATATCAGCAGGCAGGCCATCAGTATCATCAAATATGGGTAAGCAGCCCTAATTTTTTGCCTTGCCTGTACTGTAATAAAATTTCCCCAAAATGCAATGCTCCACATGGCTGGTAAAGTGCCCATGCCAAATGCTATCATAAATAAAGCTCCACCAGCAATATTGCCTGTTGCAGCTGCGCCGGCTAAGGCCAGGTACACCATGCCACAGGGCAGCAGGCCATTTAAAAACCCAATGGCAAATAAGGTGCTTTGATTTTTTTTAAAAAATAGCTGCCCAAATACGGCACGCAGGCGAATAAAAAAATGTTCTGCAAAATGCAGGTTGGCCATTTTTTTGGGGAATAATTTTGGCAGCAATAGTAAGGCAATAACGGTAAGGCCCAGCCCAATAGATAGCCCCTGCTGAAAACCACTCATGGCTACCATTGTACCCAGTGTACCACTAAGTATGCCAAAAATGGCGTAGGCAGTTACCCTGCCCGTATTATACAACAGGGTACCCTTAAATTTTGCCAGCAGGCTATGCTGCTGTAATGGCAAAGCCAGTGCCAGTGGTCCGCACATGCCTATGCAGTGAAAACTGCCGATGGCCCCCATGGTAAATCCTGCTATGGTTGTTTGTAACATAACAACAGGTTGAGTACGTATAGTGAATTATAAAAAAAGTTTCTCTTCAAAATAATAGGTTTTTTCAGCTGCCTGCCAATTTACCTGCAATACAAAGTGGCCACTGCTGCCGGCAGGTACAGCAATGGATGCTTTGCCATCATTGCAGTTAAAAATTTGTAAGGCATCTTTTTGATTATTAGATGGGCAGTACAGTGCAATTTTGCCTTCAACTGCCACCCCAATAAACTCTGCTGGCAATTGGATGGTTACCTTGCCCGGTTGGTTTTTATAACGCACCGGTGCGGATAGCTGGCCCGCCCTGTTGAGGGCATCTATCCGTTGCTGGTACTGCAGCTCCTGTGCATAATAATCTTTGGTAACAAGGTCAATTTTTTGGGTAGATGATTTAAAAACCATTACCACTATGCCTGCCACAAAGGCCAGGTAAACAAACAATATTTTATATCCCCAGTTCATATACTATTTTTTTAAAAGTCAACTGTTATTGATTATGCCCTGTATAGATTACCTTGCTATTGCAACTATTTATAAGCAGTAAACAGCAGCGGTGCGATGCCACCTTTTACTCATATACTTCGGGGCCAATAAATTTTGCTTCAATGGTTTTTAATTTTTTCCCATCCTGGTAAAGACCAATTTGTAAGTTTTTTTTCCAGCTTTTTATTTCGTTTCGCCCAAGCTTTACAAAAAATTGCAGGTTAGCATAATCTTCTTTTTTTACCAGCATTTGCCCGCTACCTACTGTAGTAATTTCGCCCTGTGCATTTTCGAGTTTTAATGTAAAGGGTATATCCTGGTGCGTTTTATTGGCAAGTTTAAGATTGTACAAATTGGCTATCCGGCCATCGGGCAATGTGGTATATGTTTGCCCGGAGGTACGCATCAGCCTTGCATCCAAATCGGTACGGCTAATGATAAGTGTAACCAATAAACCGAGCAGCAGGCTAAGCACAATGGTATAGGCTTTTATACGGCCGGTAAACTTTAGCTGTACGCCATCTTTAATACTTTTTTCGGAGGCATAGCGAATAAGCCCATTGGGTTTATGGATACTCGTCATTATGGCATCGCAGGCATCTATGCAGGCTGTGCAGTTAACACATTCTAACTGGGTGCCGTTGCGTATGTCTATGCCTGTTGGGCATACCCTTACACAGGCAAAGCAATCGATACAATCGCCTTTGTCCACCGATATTGGTACGGGTGTAATTGTTTCAAAATGATTGGCTAAATCTTTACAAGCACCATTGCCTTTGCAATCCACACACTTGCAATCATGATCTTCCTTTACATCTTTTTTGCTTAGTTTCCCCCTGGGTTCGCCACGTACATGATCGTATGCAACCACGATGGAGTTTTTATCGAGCAGTACACCCTGTAGCCGGCCATAGGGGCAAACCACAATGCAAGCTTGCTCTCTAAACCACCAATACACAAAAAAGAATACGCATGTAAACAACAGCAGCGATGCCAATGTGCCTATATGTTGTGCCGGATGCCGTATATAGCCAAGCAACTCATCCATACTAATGAGATAGGCTAAAAAGAAATTGGCAATAATAAAGGAGAGTGAAAAAAAGACAATGAATTTGGCTACCCTTTTTTTAATTTTTACAGCGGTCCAGGGCATGGCCCTTAATTGTTTTTGCTGGGTGCTGTCTCCATCAATCCAGTATTCAATTTTACGAAAAACCATTTCCATAAAAATGGTTTGCGGGCATGCCCATCCGCAAAATATGCGGCCAAACACCACGGTAAACAATATCACAAATACAATAAATGTAAGCATGGCAATACCAAAGATGAAAAAGTCTTGCGGCCAAAATATCAATCCAAAAATGATAAACTTTCTTTCAAGCACATTCAGCATCAGCAAGGGCGCTCCATTTACCTTAATAAATGGCAGGCTAAAAAATACCAGCAAGTAAAAAATACTAAACCGGGTACGCAGGTTGTATAATTTACCAGTTGGTTTTTTGGGATGTATATAATTTCTGTTGCCATCATTGTTAATGGTGGCAACAGAATCTCTGAACGATCCTTTTTTATCTTGTACCGGTATGTTGGTGGTAGTATCCATGTGGTTATTTTACGCCATTACTTACCGGCAGTTTTACCTGTAAGGGTTGTGCTGTCTGCCGATAGGGTGGCGGTGCTATCTGCAACAGCAGCTGTACCAGCTTCTACATATAAATCTCCCTGCGCTGCTTTTGCTTCGGCAGGTTTGGTGCCTTTAAGCGATTTGATGTAGCTGGAAATCTGGCTGATTTCTTTTGGATTAAACTTAGTATTCCAGGCTTGCATTCCTTTATCGGGATAGCCAATTTTTATGCTTTTATAAATATCATTCAGCGATCCTTTATGTAACCAGTAATCGTCTGTTAGGTTGGGGCCTACATTGCCGCCGCCATCTTTTAAATGGCAGGCTACACAGTTGGCCTCGTATAATGCCTGCCCGGCTTTAATGCCATTGGCATCGGCCATTGGTACATTATTTTCATCAACCTTGTCTTTGTTATTGGCTTCAAAAATTTCTTTTTCAATCCGGGCTTTATTCATTTCTGCCAGGTACTCTTCGGTGGGGTTTTGGCCAGCACCCATGTGAAAGTAAAACAGGTATATAACGCCCACTACAATGGTTATGTAAAAACCATATTTCCACCAGGGTGGCAAGGAGTTGTCGAGTTCTTTTATTCCATCATAATCATGATCAAGCAAAATGTCGGCTTCTTTTTCTACGGCCACCGCTTTGGTAAAAAACTTTTTATCGAGGCCACTCCACCAACTGCTCAACCTTGTTGTACTGGCTGCAGCTTTTGCAGGTACCAGCTCCTGGTATACCCTGCGTATAGAAAATGCCAGGAAAATAATGGCAGCCACTTCAATAACAATTACGCCTACAAATGCCCAAAAGTTATTGGGCGATAAACCACCATAGTTAAGCACAGCTGCCTTTGCATTTTCTGCTGTAGTAGCTGTTGCCTCTTGCGCCATGCCTGTATGCGATAACAGCATAGCTCCTATTATGAGCAGCAGGGTGGCAGCAACCTTGCTTTGTTTAGCTTTTTCAAGGGCCATCCGGCTAATAGCTATTAATGCCTGCCCCATGCCCCAAATAATAAAAGCCAGTACTACTGCTACCACCATCAGCAGGGTGGCCAGCAGGTTGCTGCTTGGTTTTTCAGCAACAGCAGGGGCCGCATCCTGTGCCATACTGCTTACAACAACAAGCAGGCTGAGGGCTGTGGCCAGTATTTTTTTTTGTATAGATTGAATGCAGTTCATAAACATTTTTTACATGGTTGAGTGAGATAATTCTTCTTTATCTAAAGGGATATTTGATAATTGTGCTGCTCTATCTTTGCCAATTTTTTTTACAAATACCAGCAGTATCACAAAAAACAAGAAGAAGATGATTAATGATATCATGGGATAGATCTGTGCATGATCTATTTTTTCTGCATATTGCCTGATGAATTTAAACATCGGTTAAAATTTTTAAGTGTTGTTGGGGCAATGGGCCCTTTTATTTATTGCTGCTGTTTGCGGTTTTTGAAATATCTGCGCCTAATCGTTGCAGGTAAGCTATTACAGCAATCACTTCCCTGTTTGGTGCAATGCGTATGCTGTCTGTTTTTAAATTATTGGCAATACTGGTAGCCTGCTCCATCAAATCTGCATTAGCATGTGCGGCATATCCTTTTTCGTAGGGTACGCCCAGGGTAATCATGGCATTAATTTTTGCTGGGGTAGAGGCCGTATCTAGTTCATCTTCCAGCAGGTTTACGTATGCTGGCATTATAGAACCTTCGCTCATGGAAGAGGGTTCTCTCAGGTGGCGAAAATGCCAGCCATCACTCTTTTTAAGGTTGCCGCTGCCCTCACGTGCCAAATCGGGCCCGGTACGTTTACTACCCCATTGAAATGGATGATCGTATACAAATTCGCCTGCTTTACTGTACTCGCCATATCGCTCTGTTTCGCTGCGGAAAGGGCGTATCATTTGAGAGTGACAGGTATAGCAACCCTCCCGTACATAAATGTCACGCCCTTGCAATTCCAGTGGGGTATATGGTTTTACACTGCTGATGGTGGGTACATTTGATTTAATTAAAAAAGTAGGAATCAGCTCGATGGCACCTCCAATAATTACCACTATTAAACTAAACAGCATCATCTGTACGGGCTTTCTTTCTATCCAGCGGTGCCAGTGCTCGCCTGTATGTTTTGCATACTCTTTTTGTAAAGGCGCTGCTTCAGCTGCTTCGTTAGCTACCAGTTTGCCTGCTTTTACTGTTTTATAAATATTATAAAACATGATAAACACACCTATAAGGTATAAGGTGCCCCCCAGCGAACGCATTGCATAAAATGGCTTGAGGTAAGTAACTGTTTCTAAAAAAGAATATTTAAGCTGGCCCGATGCGGTAAATTGTTTCCACATACTGCTTTGGGTAAAGCCAGCCCAGTAAAGTGGTACAGCATAAAAAATAATACCCAGCGTACTTAACCAAAAATGGTGGTTGGCTAATTTTTTTGAGTAAAGGGTTGTGCCAAATATCCTGGGTATCATCCAGTAAATAATACCAAAAGTGAGCATGCCATTCCAGCCAAGTGCACCTACGTGTACGTGTGCAATAATCCAATCGGTAAAGTGAGCAATCGCATTTACATTTTTAAGCGACAGCATTGGCCCTTCAAAAGTGGCCATGCCATAAGCGGTTACGGCTACCACTAAAAATTTAAGGATTACATCATCCCGTACCCTGTCCCAGGCGCCCCTCAGGGTTAGCAACCCATTAATCATACCGCCCCAGCTGGGAAAAATAAGCATAAAGGAAAATACCACGCCCAGTGATTGTGCCCAGTTGGGTAACGAAGTGTATAACAAGTGGTGTGGCCCTGCCCAGATGTACAAAAATATAAGCGCCCAAAAGTGTATGATAGAAAGGCGGTAAGAGTATACGGGCCTGTTAGCCGCTTTAGGCATAAAATAATACATCAGGCCCAAGTATGGTGTGGTAAGAAAAAAGGCTACCGCATTATGGCCATACCACCATTGTACCAACGCATCTTGCACACCTGCATACCAACTATAGCTTTTAAAAAACGATACTGGCAGCTCAAAAGAATTTACAATATGCAGCATTGCAACGGTAACAAACGTGGCTATATAAAACCAGATGGCTACGTATAAATGTTTTTCACGGCGCTTTAAAATAGTGCCAAACATATTCCATCCAAAAACCACCCATATTATTGTAATAGCAATATCTATCGGCCACTCCAGCTCGGCATATTCTTTACCAGAGGATAAGCCAAGCGGTAAAGAAATAGCGGCAAAAACAATGATGGCCTGCCAGCCCCAAAAATGTATTTTGCTGAGTACATCGCTAAACATACGGGTTTTACACAGCCGCTGCAACGAGTAGTATACACCCATAAAAATACCATTGCCTACAAAGGCAAAAATTACTGCATTGGTATGCAGTGGGCGCAGCCTTCCAAAAGAGCCATACTGCGTAATGTTCATGCCTGGAAAAATGAGTTGTAGCGAAACCCACAAACCGGCCAGCATGCCTACCGCACCCCATAAAATGGTGGCGTAGGCAAAGTTTTTTACAATCCGGTTGTCGTAATAAAATTTTTCTACCTGCATATTGTTTTATTTGTTTAGGATGTTTGTTTCAGGAGCAATGGAGCCGCTTTCGGCGGTGCTGGTATCATCAAAAAGCATCCTTACACTGGGGGTGTAATCATCATCATACTGGCCGTTTTTTACACTCCATAAAAATGCAGTGAGAAAGCAACCGGCTACCACGATACTGATGCCTATTAATAAAAACAAAGCGCTCAAATAAGTTAATTTTAATTGATGTCAAAAATATCCGGGCCGCTTGTTTTAGAAGGTGATGACCATCAAAGTGGAATATGATTTAAATCAGGTTGCGTTAGATAGGCAACAGGTAGCAGCAACAACGGCTTTGCCATTTACCAGTTGCAAACCGGCCTGCCGTTTATCAACCCGGCAATTGTGTGCGGATAAAATGCCTAATTTTATTGCTGCCAGATAACGGGATTAATAAAACACTGCTATTATAATTTTTATGAAAAAAGTGATGAAGATTTTTTTATGTAGCCTTTTGAGTGCTTTATCTTTTAAAGGCTGGGGCCAATCGCATAAATTGTATACCATACAACCCGGCGAAAAAATTACATGGGTAATACCCATTGAAGACCAATATGCCTATGCCCAATTTAAGCCGGGTATTGTTTTTTTTAAAGACAAAACTACCGGCGGCGGTAATATGAATTATTCTCACCTATCGCAAGAAATGTTTTTTATTGATCCCAAAGGCGATACACTCACTTTATCAAATCCGGCTGATGCCGATTCGGTGCTTATTGGCAACGAGGTATTTTACAATACAAAAGATGATGGATTTATTAAGGCAGATACCATTGCCGGGCAGGTAATAATAGGCCGCAACGATTTTTTTTATATCTCCAATAAACAAGTGGTAGGCTTGTACGGGCAGCCAACCAACTCAAGCGGCAACGACAGGGCCAATCGCTTCCGGTCTAATTTTGCCGCTGCCAGTATGGTAGCGCAGGATATTATTACACTTTCTCGTAAGCATGTTATTTATGCCGGCCGAAGGTTTAACAACCTGCAGCCTGTAACCAAAAAAAATCTCTCTAATATTTTTGGCAAACAACAAAGCAGCTTAAGCTTGTACCTGCAACAAAACGAGGTAAATTTTTTAAGCAGGGCTGATGTATTAAAGCTGGTGAATTACCTAAATACACAACAATAACAGCAGCATGGCTTGCGCTACTACAGCTGTTAGTGCAAATGGTATTGGTTAATACTCACAAATTTTATTTAGGAAAATAATGTGGCTTGTACAGGTTGTGCAGCAGCTGCTGCCTTACCCACGGTATACACCGGTGAGGCATTATAGCGGGAGGCTACAATAATATTGGTATCGCCGGCATAGGGCGCAAAGAGGGCGGCTGCCAACTCGGGCGAATTATTTTCTTTGGACAGATGAGATAACAGCAAGTGGCTCATATTAGCAGGGCGATATTGAATAAATAACTCCAACGCCTGCTTATTGGACAAATGCCCTTGCCCGCCACGGATACGATTTTTAAGGTGGATAGGATAGCGGCCATTTTCTAGCAGTGCTTCATCGTAATTACTTTCTAAAAATGCAGCATGGCATTGTTTAAAATACTGTATTACCTGCGGGCATGCCACACCAATATCGGTAAATACCCCCACGGTAGTATTGCTACTGCTGATGATAAAACTATGTGGGTCGCTGGCATCATGAAATTTTGTAAATGCAGTAACGCTTAAGCTGCCAATGGCTATAGGTGTGCCGGCAGTAAATGTTTTAGATAAATGGCTGATAAGTATAGGCCCGTGCTTGGCAGTGCCGGGTGTAATATATACCGGCAGCTTATAACGGTTGGCTAGTGTGGTAACACCTTTTATATGGTCGCCATGCTCATGCGAAATAAAAATGGCTTTAACCCTGTCTATATGCAAACCACATTGGCGCATTCTTTTTTCAGTTTCCCGGCACGAAATGCCCACATCTACCAATACAGCATCTGTGCCATTACCTATATAATAACAATTGCCGTTGCTGCCTGAGTTGAGTGAACAAATATTTAACGCCATACAGCTGCAAAGAAAATGATTTTACAGCGCATCAATTTTTTATTGTTTTGATAAATTCACAGATTTTTTAGCCCCAGTATTTTTTATTTACATTTATTACTTGTAGCCCGGTAGCCTACTGCCCTAAATAGTATAGTACAAAAACTGCCCGGTTTTTTTATAAGGCTGCAGCCAGTAAAAGTTTTTTTAAAAAATAATATACATGCATACAAGCACCTATTTTGCCCCGCAATTGTTTATACCAGCAGGCGTAACCAACCTGCAATTTTACCAAGCCGCTTTTGGTGCAGTAGAGCAAAAAAGGTTTAACAACGATGATGGCAGCATTCATGTGGCCGAACTGTGTATTAATGGTGCCCTATTTCATTTGCATGAAGAAACGCCCCGTTTGCAATTATTTAGTCCGCTTAACACACAGCATGCCTCTGCAATCATTGGCTTATTTGTGCCAGATGTGGACGTGGTAATGCAGCAGGCTTTGGCGGCAGGTGCCACTCTTGTTAGCCCTGCTACCAGCTACGATTATGGTTATCGCCAGGGCGAGATAAAAGACCCCTTTGGGCATACCTGGCTAATACAAATGCACTGCTGAGGGAATACATTACACTGCATAAAAGAATTGCTGCTGTTGGTAATAATGCCCAGTTAACACTTAAATATACTGTAAACCAGCTTTTTATAAATATTGCATTCTCATGCTTGTATTTGCCGGCAGCCCCTGCAGGCCACTCTATGTTTTCCTTTATTCGTAATTGCTTTTACCAAATCCGTAACGCCTGCTTGCTGGTACAGCTGCAATTTTGCCAAAAATATAAATCAGTATGTACCGTTTGGTTAAAGTGTTAAGCCTGGCTTTGATAGTATCAACCTCAGCAACTGCTCAAATAAATGAAGCAACCGACCTTGCAACAGAAGCATCCACCCTGCTTTTACAACCCCTGCCGCCCGATAATGGCATACAGCTAAAAGGCGTGGTAACTACCAATGATGGTAAGCCAGCAGCCTTTGTAAACGTGGTATTAAAAGAAATAAAAAAGGGTACTGTAACCAATGAGTTGGGCGAATATATTTTTTACAATGTGCCACAGGGTACTTACACCCTGGTAGTATCTTTTGTAGGATTAACCACGGTGCAAACCACGGTAGAAGTAAAAGATGGCCGGCAACTGGTACAAGATTTTGTGTTACATGAAAATAAAAACCAGCTGGAAGAAATTGTTATTAAAGCCCAATATACCATTAACGAAAAGCCAGTGGCTATCGGAAAGTTGCCCATCAAACCGATGGATTTGCCGCAGGCGGTAGCCATTATTAATAAAGAGGTGTTGGAGCGCCAGCAGGTATTACATCTGAGCGATGCATTACAAAATGCCAATGGTGTTTACCTGATGGGTGCCACTGGTGGCTTTCAGGAAGAAATTGCTGCCCGTGGTTTTTCTTTTGGTAGTGCCAATACTTTTAAAAATGGCATTCGGTACAACAATGCTATTATGCCCGAAATGAGTAGTGTGGAAAAAGTAGAGTTTTTAAAAGGCGGCAGCGCCATTTTGTTTGGTAATGTGGCAGCCGGTGGTGTAATGAATATTGTTACCAAGCAACCAAAATTTGAGCAAGGCGGAGAGGTAAGTTTTAGAACCGGTAGTTACGATTTTTATAAGCCATCGCTGGATGTATACGGCAGCCTTAATAAAAAACAAACCGCCGCTTTTCGTATCAACACTACTTACGAAAAAGCGGGCAGTTTTAGAGACAGGGTATCATCAGAAAGATTTTACATCAACCCATCTTTTTTATTTAAAATATCTCCCCGTACCGAGTTACTGGTGCAGGGCGATTATTTAAATGACAACCGTACACCCGATTATGGTACCGGGGCCATTAATTACGAAATAGCAAAAATTGACCGAAATGCTTTTTTAGGTGTTAGCTGGGGCTATAATAAAGTAGCACAATACACGGCCAATGCTACCATCACACATCATTTTAATAATAATTGGCAATTGCGTACCGTAGCAGGCTATCAAAATTACAACAGCGAATTATTTGCTGCTGCAAGGCCCAATGCCAACAGTAGCTTTATACAAGCCAACGGCACTTGGGTAAGAGGGTTGCAAAAAAGCAAAACAGCTGAAAACTATTATTTGCTACAGGCAGATTTAACAGGCAAATTTTCTACTGGTGCTGTAGAGCATACTATACTGGCTGGTGCAGATGCGGATAAGTACAAAACTGAAGCTGGCACTTTTGTTACCAATGCTTTCAACAGCGGGTTATCCAATAACAGCATTCGTACAAAAAACATTTACGATACCATTAATATTTACAACCCTTATGGTAATGATTTTACCAGGCGTAACGATATTCCTTACCTGGCACCCAACTTACTAACCACCACACCAATTGAAAGAATAGGTATATATGTACAAGACCTTATCAGTGTTACTTCTTCTATAAAAGTATTGGCAGGTGTACGTTACAGCATTCAGCAAAATAAAAGGGCTACGGTAGATACCCTTGCAAAAGGCACCAGGGGTTACATAAAAAATTATACAAGCAAAGCATTTAGCCCGAGGATAGGCCTGGTGTACCAACCAACCAAAACTATATCACTGTTTGCCAGCTATACCAATAATTTTAGCCCCAACAGTGGGGTAGATACTACCAATACAGCCTTAAAACCATCCATCGTAAATCAATATGAGCTGGGTGTTAAAACCGATTTGTTTAATAAACTATTGTCGGTAAATATTACAGCTTACCGCATTGTAAACAGCGATTTTTCTTTAGCAGTGTTAAATCCACCAGCGGCAGTACCTGCAGCCCGTGAGTTGGTAGGTGAGGTAACCAGTAAAGGTATTGAGGCTGATATTGCCACCAAATCTATCCATGGTTTTTCGGTAATGGCCGGCTATAGTTACAATGATACCCGTTACACAAAATCAAACGGCGCCAGCAGCTCTGTAAAATCGGGCGACAGGTTGCGTTACAACCCCTCTCATACTGCCAATGCAAGTTTATATTATGCATTTGCACCGCATACAAAACTCCATGGCTTTAACCTTGGTGTGGGTGCTTTTTATGTAGGCAACCGGGTTGCTGGCAGAAACACTACTGCTACTAACCCTACTTACAAGTTGATGGAAATACCTGACTATACCGTACTGGATGTATCGGCAGGGTATGCGGCAGGTAAATATGCTGTACGATTTAAAATAACTAACCTGCTTGATAAGCTGAGTTACAATGTACATGATGATAATAGTGTAAACCCTATTGCACCAAGGCAGTTTGCTGCTACGGTATCGTATAAGTTTTAAAACCACATTTACTACAATAGTAAAAGCCCGCCTGTATTTTTTACAGGCGGGCTTTTAATTACATGGCATTTGAGTATGAGCAACATTTGTAGCGTAATTGTTAAGCAACTGCAATGCAAATACGGCTTACAATCCCTTTTGCTTAGCACTTACAGAGGATAGTAGTGTAACCAGCAGTACGATGCTAATACTGCTTGCAGGCATTAATATTGCTGCCACCATGGGCGATAAACTGGCTTGCACGGCAAATGATAAGCCCGCAATATTGTAAAGGATGGATACAATAAAACTGGCAGTAACAATATTTTTTCCGCTTCGGGCATAAGCAAGTAATTGTGGCAGCAGCTGTATGGTATCGCCATCTAAAATGGCATCGCTTGCCGGGGTAAACCGGGCATTATGATCGCTGATGGCAATGCCTGTATTACTTTGCTTTAAAGCCCCGGCATCGTTAAGACCATCGCCCAGCATAACGGTATGATGGCCTTGCTGCTGCAGGTGTTGGATGTATTGCAATTTTTGTTGTGGGGTTTGGTTAAACAGCAGTTGAGTTTGTGCATTAAAAATTTTAAGCAGGTTGTTTTTTTCCACCGCATTATCGCCAGACAAAATATGTTGCTGGTAACCGGCATCCTGCAATTGCTTTGCCATACGTGGCAGCAACTGCCTGTATTGATTGTTGATGGTAAAACTGCCCATGTATAGGTGATTCATTACCACATGCACCTGTGTGCCGGTAGCAGTATTAATTACATGGTGGTTGTGTTGATGAATAAAATTTGTTGAGCCCAGCAACACCGGTATGTCATTTATGGTAGCTTGTATGCCTTTGCCGGCATGCTCTGTAAACGCTGTTATTGTTAAATTGTACTGATGTGCCGGTTGTAAAGTTGCAGCAATTAATTTGCTTAATGGATGAGCCGATTGGCGGGTCAATAGTTTTAATGCATACAATTCTTTATCGGTAAGTGGCGTACCATTGTAAGCAATATCGGCGGCCTTGCTATATGTAAGGGTACCTGTTTTGTCAAATACAATGGTATCTGCTTTTGCCAGTGCTTCAATTACCGAAGCATTTTTCAAGTACATTTTATTTTTACCAAATATCCTTAGCATATTGCCATAAGTAAAAGTGGCGGATAACAGTAAAGAGCAGGGGCAAGCCACTATAAGCACAGCCGTTACAGCGGGCAAAATATTGCTGGGTTGTTTTAGCAGCCAGTAAGCAAAAGTGCCAATGGCTACGGCAAACAATGCCAGTGTAAAGTATCGGCTCCAGGGATGAATATATGATTGCTCTTTATTTTTTTGCTGGCTAAATACATCGTTGTTCCACAATTGGGTAATATAACTTTGGGATGTTTCGCTTACTACTTTTAAGCGTATGGCTGTACCACATTGTTTGCCGCCAGCGTATAATAAATCGCCTGTAGTTTTTTCAACAGGGTTGTTTTCGCCGCTTACAAAACTATAGTCGATATTGGCATTGCCCTCCAGCAATATAGCATCTGCCGGTATCATTTCGTCGTTGCGTATAATCAGGTGATCATCTTTTTTTATCTGCGTAATAGCAATGTTTTGCTCTTGCCCATCACGGCTTACGGTAACGCCCAACGGAAAATACGAAAGATAATCCCTGTCAAACGAAAACGAATCGTATGTTTTATCCTGGAACCATCGGCCAACCAGCATAAAAAATACAATGCCGGTGCCAGAGTCGAGATAGCCAGCCCCGGTACCACTAATTATTTCGTAATAACTCCTGGCATACGTAACCACAATGGCCAATGCAATAGGAGCATCAATGTTTAAAAACTTTTGCTGCAGCCCTTTATAGGCTGAAATAAAAAAATCGCTTGCAGCGTAAAAAAGCACCGGTAGCGATAAGGCAAAGCAAAGCCAGGTAAATGTTTCTTTTAATCCAGCTTGCTCAATATTACCCGAAGAAAAATATTCAGGAAAACTCAACATCATAATATTGGCAAAACAAAAACCCGCCACACCAATTTTATAAATCCTTTTTTTATTAAAGCGTGGTGGTGCTTTGTGTTTTATATCATTCAGGCTGATATAAGGCTCGTAGCCAATAAATGCCAGCAACTCCACCACTTTTCTGAGTGAAATTTGTTGCGGATTAAAAATGATCAATACCTCTTTTCGTTGAAAATGTGCCTGCGATTGTACAATGCCGGCATCAATACGATGCAGGTTTTCGAGCAGGTAAATGCAGGATGAGCAATGCATTTGTGGCAGTTGAAATACCACATTGGTTTGTGTATCGCTGCTAAATTGCACCAGTTTTTGTTGTACCTCCACCTCCTCCAGGTATGCGTATTTTGCTGATACAAATTTTCCCTTGGCTTTTATACCCGGGTTTTTATCAAAATCATAATAAGTGCAAAGATTATTTTCGCTTAGCAACAGGTATACCTGCTTGCAGCCGGCGCAGCAAAATGATTTATTATCTGCCCATATAATTTCCTGGCAGGCATCGCCACAATGATAGCATTGGGTAGTGGTGGTAGTGTGGTTGATATGGTATTTTTTTAGCAGTAAAAAATGCCAACCTTCGGCTTAATTAGCAGGCTGGTTGTATCTGGCTACTTAGTTTTTTTAACAGCACAAGTGCTGATGCCAAAAATTACATACAGTGGGCAAACAGAAAGCAGCCCCGTAAGTAAAGGCACAATGGCTAACAAGCCCCACCAACTTTTATAATAAAGGCCGGTAATGCCAATAACCAATGCCAATAAAATTCTTATTGCCCTGTCGGTGCTGCCTATGTTTTGTTTCATTGCAAAAAGATTAAAAATTAATTACTGGTTAAATGATGCCTGAAAGAAATTTCATAAAACTGCATTTAAGTTCTACATAGCGTTTTTCAATTTCTTGTATACGGTCTCTTAAAATATCTTGTGAGCAAAGTGCATCTATATCGTACAGTGCCTTTGCAGCTGCATCTTTTGTAAGCCGTTGCTGCTGCTGTTTTAACTCGGTGTTTAATAAGTTCATTTGCTGTTGTTGACGGCTAAAGGCGTTGCAAAAATGATGTCTTTCTTCTTTACTTTTATCGTCTGTAATGGCAGCCTCGTTTTGCACCAGTAATTTTTCCAGCACCGGAATTTCTTGTGCCTGGTGGTGGATGGTTGCCATCCAGCTGGCATTTTCGTGCAGGTATAGTGTTACCCGGGGCTCATCTGTGCGGAAAAGGGTGTTCATAAAAAATGTTTTACAGTACAAAATTGTACTGTAGGGCCATTTACAGCAATGAGCAGCGTCAAAAAAATGTATGATGTATATCAGTAAAAGCGATGGCTATCCGTTATCTCTCAAACAGCCAGCCAAAAGGTTTGTATGTTTTTTCGTGTTGGAGGTTAAATTGCCGGATGGTATTGTTGCGGATAAATTCTACGGCTTCATCAACTGAATCGGTTACCAAAAAAAGGCGGTCGTCGTTTTCAGAAATGGTAAGTTTGTGTTTCATTACGTCTATATGTTTGAGGAGGTCTTTATGAAATGCGGTATCAAATATAACTACGGGAAACTGTTCAATTTTTTTAGTTTGTATCAGGGTAAGTGATTCAAAAAATTCGTCGAGTGTACCAAAGCCGCCGGGCATTACAACAAATGCATAAGAGTATTTTATTAAAAGGGTTTTACGTACAAAAAAAAACTTCATGTTCACCCATTTATCCAGGTAAGGATTTGGCTGCTGCTCATGTGGCAAAATAATATTACAGCCCACACTACGGCCACCCACTTCTTTAGCGCCTTTATTGGCTGCCTCCATAATACCGGGGCCGCCACCCGTCATAATGGTAAAACCCAGTTGGGCAATTTTGCCTGCCAGTGTTTCTGTAACCTCGTAGTAAGGGTGGCCATCTTTAAACCGGGCAGACCCAAAAATGGTAACACATGGGCCTACAAAATGCAGGGCCCTAAACCCCCTGATAAACTCAAAAAAAACTTCAGCGGCCATTTTAAATTCTTTCCATCTGCTTTGGGGGCCTTCTAAAAATTTTATCTCAGATCTGTTGGGTTGCTGGCTCATATCGTAGCATTTATTTTCAAACCTAATTTATTTTTTACTAACCGCTAAAATATTAAGGTAGTATTAAATCGTATTACAATTTATATTTAGTGTAACAATCACCCTGTTGCAGCGTATAGCTGTTTTTTAATTTTATGCGTCAAAAAAATACGTTTATACTTTTATTGCTGGTAGTGATAAAAGTATGTTTTAATTATTGGCTGGTAGATGGCTCTTATAACCTGCACCGGGATGAATACCTGCATATAGACCAGGGCCGTCACCTGGCCTGGGGGTTTGATTCGGTGCCACCCCTTACCTCCTGGGTATCTTGGATAATATTAAAGCTGGGTGCTGGTGTTGGGTGGATACGTTTTTTCCCCGGCCTGTTTGGTGCATTAACAATGGTACTGGTGTGGAGGCTAACAGAAAAACTAGGGGGTAATTTATTTTGTTGTGTACTGGCAGCAGTTACCCTACTGCTATCTGCATTGCTAAGGCTAAATGTATTGTACCAGCCTAACACATTTGATGTACTGGCGTGGACGGCCGTTTACTATACATTAACCTGTTATTTACAATCTGGCAGTAACCGTTGGTTGTATTATATGGCAATTGTTTTTGCACTTGGCTTGCTTAATAAATACAATATTGGTTTTTTGGCAATAGGCCTGCTGCCTGCCTTACTGCTTGGTGGGCAAACAAAGCTATTAGCCAATAAGCATCTGTATGGCGCTGCATTACTATGTTTAATACTGCTTTTACCAAATATCATTTGGCAAATAAATAATGGGTTGCCGGTGGTGCATCATATGCAGGAGTTAAGCAACACCCAATTGGTTAATGTACAGCGTGGCGATTTTTTAAAAGATCAGCTGTTGTTTTTTATCGGCGGTATTGTAGTAATTGTTGCTGCTTTGTTTTCGTTTATTGTGTATGCACCCTATAAACCATACCGGGTAATTGGCTGGAGTTTTTTAAGTACGTTGTTGTTGTTTGTATACCTTAAAGCTAAAAGTTATTATGCGCTGGGCCTGTACCCCGTTTTACTGCCTTTTGGCGCTGTTTACCTGCAGTACCTGCTAACAAGGGGCACTAGGCAATACCTGCGGCCGGTATTGCTGGCTTTGCCTGTACTGCTATCCATCCCTATGTTTCGTATTGCTTTTCCTACTGCGCCACCACAGGTATTGCAACAAAAAAATGCGTTGTACCAGCAATTTGGCTTACTAAGATGGGAAGATGGAAAAGATCATCATTTGCCGCAAGATTTTGCCGATATGCTGGGCTGGCAGGAGTTGGCCGCTAAAGTGGATGCTGCTTATGAAAAAATACCTGATAAAGCCCATGCGCTGGTGTATTGTGATAATTATGGTATGGCCGGGGCCATTAACTATTATAGCCGTTATAAAACAATAGCAGCAGTATCGATGAATGCTGATTATGTAAACTGGTTTCCGCCGGCCAGCAAGGATATTAAACACCTGGTAATGGTAAAAGATATTTACGATAAAGATGCTGGCAGAAAAAAAGAACAGCCCCTGTTTGGGCAGGTTATACTTACCGATTCGCTAACAAACCCCTTTGCCCGGGAAAAGGGCACCCGTATTTACTTACTGCTAAACGCAGCTGTACCCATCATGCCTTACTTTACCAAAGAAATTAATGAGGTTAAAAAAGAACGTAGTTTTTTCCGTTAAATGGAAAAAAGTGTGGTTTATGGAAGGTACAAAACTGCTTGCCACCTGTAACCCTTTGTGGGCGTGGGTTATATCTTTCGGCATGGGAGTGGTAAACATACCCGAAAAATATGTTTACTATGCAGGAGGGATTTCCGTTTAAATTGTATTTGCTGGATGAAGATGCATTTAGCCTTGCTATTTATGAGCAGTATTTTAAAAATATGCAGTGCAGCAATGTACGCTTGTTTGATAACCTTGCGCCATTTGTAGCAGCGTTGTGCGATAGCCCGCAGGTGGTATTGATGGATTACCGAACCGACCCGGCTAAGGGATTAAAAATACTTACCGCCGTTAAGCGTATAATACCTAATGCCTATATTGTTTTTATTACTGGCCGTAGTGGTATTATGGAGTCGCTATTTTCTTTAAAAGAAGGTGCCTTTGAATACATGATTAAAGAGCATGATCATGGTGAACAGCTTGAGCAGGTATTGCAACGCATTTATCAAACCGAACTGGTGGCTATAAAAAAGCCTTAGCAATTGCTAAGGCTTTTTTATAGATAATTTTTTTACTTCGTTCTGCAATAAGCTGAAACAAATGTTGACTTATTTTAGGACTATTCATTTTATTAATTACCAGTCGCCGCTGGCACCACCTCCTCCAAAGCTGCCGCCACCAAAGCCACCAAATCCACCACCACCTCCGCCGCTCCAGCCGCCGCCTCCACTGCCACCGCCACCCCATCCACCGGGGAATATTACCGGGCCGTTAAAGCCCCTGTAGCCACGCCTGCTCATAAAACTGCCGCCGCCACCGCCCCGTGAAATAATTGAAAGCAGTATAACAATAACAATAATCATTAGTAATACCTTGCCGGCAGACAAACCCTTGCCTCCTTTATAATATCCTGGCGGTGCCGTAAATTCACCCCGGCTTGCCTGCATAATGGCATCTGTACCTTCCTCCAGCCCACGGTAATAATCTTCTCCTCTAAAACGTGGTTTAATCACCTGGTCTATTATCTGCTGGCAGGTAATATCGGGTAACACTTTTTCGAGCCCATAGCCGGGGGAGATATTAAGTTTTCTATCAGTTTTGGCAACCAATAATACTACACCATTATTATTTTTTTGCTGCCCTACGCCCCAGTTACGCCCAAGCTCTGTTGCCGCATCGGCAATATTCATCCCATCCAGCGTGTTTACTAACACTACGGTTATTTGGGTACTGGTGGCTTTATCAAATGCTACCAGTTTGTTTTCAAGCGCTGCTTTTTGATCGGCAGTTAAAATGCCGGCAAAATCATTCACCAGTTTAGCCGGGCTTGGCGGGCTGCTGATAATGCTTTGTATAGAGCCATTTTGCGCCTGCAGCAGGCTTGTAAAACAATGCAGCAATAAAACAGGTATCAGCAGGTATTTCTTCATGGATGGGTTGTTCATTTGCCAAATACAATATTGTCGGGCAATTCGTTTTTATCGGAAACAGCTTCGTAAGGAAATTTTTCTTTTAGCGTTTGCCCGATGTGATGGATGCAATTGATAATGCCACCGGGTATATCGTGCCGGGTAAATTTGCTGGTCATTTCTTTTACTTCTTTTTGCCAGTAATCGCCACCCACCAATTCGTAAATACCCTGGTCGCCAAAAAGCGCTACTTCATGATGATCGATGGCCAGGTACAGCAGTACTGCATTGCGGTGTGCTGTTTGGTCCATCTTAAGCATAAAAAATGTTTCGGCTGCTCTTTCGATAGTGCTTACCAGCGGGTTTTTACTTTCTACAAATACCCTTATTTCGCCGCTGGTTTGCCTTTCGGCATCCCGTATAGATTGTACAATGTCTTCCATTTCTTTTGGAGAAAAGAATGGTTTACGGCGTTTTAAAAATGACAATATACCCACGGTTGATCAGTTAAAATTTTACTTCTATTGTTTTATCTGCTCCAGCATCCGATTGAAAGCCATCTTTTGCCTTAAAGCCAAGCATGCCTGCAAAAATACTTGCCGGAAAACCACGTACACTGCTATTGTAGCTGGCTACCGCTTCGTTAAAATCTTTACGGGCAAATTTTACCCGGCGTTCTGTTCCTTCCAGCTGTGTTTGCAATCCTTTAAAAGCCTGTGTACCGGATAGGGTGGGGTATTTTTCCACCACCGCTATCAACCGGTTGGCAGCCTGTACCAGCTCGGCCTGTGCCTGGGTGGTAAGGTTGTGTTTTTCTGGTGTAAGTTCTGTAGCAGATTGATTAATGGCATCCGCTTTGGCACGGGCAGCGGCTATTTGCTCCAGCGTGGTTTTTTCAAAATCGGCCTGCCCTTTTACAACATTTACAAGGTTGGGTACAAGGTCTATCCGGCGCTGGTAAGCATTTTGCACCTCACTCCATTGCTGTTTTACTTTTTCTTCTTTTTTTACCAGGGTATTGTAGGTGCTAACAATATAGATGGCCAGCAATGCCAGTACGCCTACAATTACGAGCAGCGAAATTCGTTTGTTATTCATGCTTATACCGGCTTAAAATTTTACTTCGGGTGCTTTTTCAGCTCCTGCATCTGCTTTAAAGCCTTCTTTAGATTTAAAGCCAAACATGCCACCTAAAATATTCATCGGAAACGAACGTACTTTAGTGTTGTACGTATTTATCTCGTCGTTAAAAACTTTTCTTGAATTTTTTATGCCGTTTTCTATGCCTTCCAGCTGGTGCTGCAATTTGGTAAAGTTTTCGGTAGCTCTTAATGTAGGATATTGCTCTACACTTACCAGCAAACGGCTAAGGGCGCCACTTAGTTCGCCTTGTGCCTGCTGAAATTCTGCTACTTTTTCGGGAGATAAATTATCAGCGTTGATGTTAACGCTGGTGGCTTTAGCCCGGGCGTTAATAACGTCGGTTAATGTTTTTTGCTCAAAATCTGCAGCCCCTTTTACGGTGTTTACCAGGTTGCCCACCAAATCGCTCCTGTTTTGATATTCGGTTTGTACATTGCTCCATGCTTTTTTTACACTTTCATCCTGCTTTACAAGGCCATTGTACCCGTTGCATCCCAGGAAAAAAACGATAACAAGGATGGCTAATACTACCAAAGTGCCAGTACGTTTCATGTGTTTATTTTTTTAAATGAATAAATGTTTTCAGTAATGAATATACGAAAAGTAAAAAAGTAACCTGAATGTACTGTTAATTCTTTACTGCTGCAATACCCGGCAGCTCTTTTCCTTCAAAATATTCCAGCATGGCGCCGCCGCCGGTGCTTACATAACTTACTTTGTCTGCCAGGTTAAACTGGTTTACGGCTGCTACGCTATCGCCACCGCCTACCAGGCTAAA
>JBDKJT010000159.1:0-18177 GCA_039796475.1 Bacteroidota bacterium
CAATACGAGGTGGGGTACCTGTTTTTAGTCGATCGCTTTCAAAGCCCAGGCTTACAAGTTGTTCGGTGATACCTGTAGCAGCTTTTTCGGCCATTCTGCCTCCGCCAAGTCTTTTTTCGCCGATATGTATTATGCCATTTAAAAATGTACCATTTGTTAGTACTACGGATGCTGCTTTAATTTGGTGACCCAATCCTGTTTTTACACCAACTACCCTTTTATCTTTTACCAGCAAACCCTCTACCATGTCCTGGTAAAAATCCACATTAGCAGTATTTTCCAACATTTCCCGCCACTTTGCAGCAAATAACATTCGATCGCTTTGTGCCCTTGGGCTCCACATAGCGGGTCCTTTACTTCGATTTAGCATTCTAAACTGAATCATACTTTCATCAGTTACAATACCACTATACCCACCCATTGCATCAATTTCTCTCACAATTTGCCCTTTGGCGATTCCACCCATAGCCGGATTGCAACTCATTTGGGCAATGGTTTGCATATTCATGGTTATTAGCAACACTTTACTACCAAGGTTAGCTGCTGCTGCTGCTGCCTCACAACCTGCGTGGCCGGCTCCTACTACTATAACATCGTATTCTTTAAACATGGATAGCAAAGATACTTTATTGAATTATTATGATTTACGTGGTGCTTTGTAAGCACCCGTAATGTTCCACGTGAAACGAAAGAGATTTACGTTTCACGTGGAACATTAATTAAAATAGAGCGTAAGGTATTTATCTTCCATTTGTCTCATTAATACAGAATCCCTTTTTGATTTATCCTTATATCCACATAAGTGCAAAGCCCCGTGAAAAATAACCCGGTGAAGCTCTTGTGTAATTGTACATTTATGAGTGCTGGCATTTTGAACCACACGGTCGATGCTTATGTATATTTCGCCAACAATGCCTGTAGAGTTCGAGAGATCAAAAGTGATTATATCCGTATAATAGTCGTGGTTTAAGTAGGATTTATTGATTTGTAAAAGATATTCATCAGAACAAAAAATATAATTAAGTGAATGAAGCTTTACACCTTCGGCTTTAAAAATATTATCAATAAATTTTTTAAGCAGCGTACGGTTGTTAAACCTAAACCCTCCTTTTAAATAAAAAAATTGTACTGCCATGATGGATAAATTCTTAAAATCGAAATTATCAAACAAAAACGAATGAATACTTTTGTAACTCAAAATATGTACGATGGATAAGAAGCTTTCGGAGGTTAAGGCCGGTAAAAGTGTAATAGTAAAGTCATTCTCAAAAGATGAAATATTTATAAAGCTAATGGAGATGGGTTGTGTGCCTGGTGAAGTAATAGTTGTGGATCAAATTGCCCCTTTGGGAGACCCTATCTCTATATTAGTAGCCGGCTATAATTTAAGCCTGCGTATTAATGAAGCCGAAAACATCCTCGTAGAAGAAGTTTAGTACCATAAGCCCTCGTATATATTATTTATGAAAATTGGATTATACTTTGGTTCTTTTAACCCAATACATAATGGCCACTTAATTATTGCCAATTATATGCTGCAAGAAACTGCTATACAGCAGGTGTGGTTTGTAGTATCACCACATAATCCCTTAAAAAAATCGAACAGCTTATTAAACGAATACAAGCGATTAAACTTAGTGCAACTTGCAATTGAAGGAGAAAATAATTTAAAAGCATCTACAATTGAGTTTCACTTACCCCGACCCTCTTATACCATTGATACATTGGTGCATTTACAGGAAAAATACCCACAACATCATTTTTCGGTAATTATGGGGAGCGACAGTTTTAGCAACATTGATAAGTGGAAAAATTATACCGTATTATTAAACGAGTACGAATTATATATTTATAACCGGCCCGGCTTTACAGTTAGCACCACTAATACAAACATCCATTTACTGGATGCTCCTCTATTACAAATTTCGAGTACACATATACGTGAGTTAATAAAGCAAGGTAAGTCTATCCGTTATTTAGTGCCCGACGTAATAAAAAAAGAAATCGAAGAAAATAATTATTACCGGTAACTTAAGCAATAAACCCTGTAGCAATACATGCTAGTACTATTATGGGTGCAGGTATTTTAGTAAACTGGAGGATACAAAAGGTAAAAAGTACTACAGCTATATTAATAAAGCCAACAAAAGAACTAGATGGCAGGGGAATATCTTTAAATAAGTATAAACAGGCAGCCCACATAATACCTACAACCACTGCATTTATTCCTTCTAAAGCCCGGTAAACCACTACATACTTTTTTAAATTTTGCCAAACAGGAAAAAAGAAAAATACCAGTAATGCACTTGGTAAAAAAATAGCTACACTACCAATAATACAACCGATCACTTGCATTTTATTTCCCCCTTCCTTTAATGCCATCCCACCTGTATAAGATGCTATAGAAAACACTGGCCCGGGGATAGCCCTTACCATGCCTGCGCCTGTAAGTAGTTCATCCTTATTTATACGTATAATATTTTGAGCAGAATCGACAAATTTTGGCGCTGTTGGTCTTGCAACATATTGGTCGAGCATCATAGGTATTAACACATCCCCACCACCAAATACAATACTGCCAAAACGATAAAAGTTTTCAAAAAGATTATATCCCTTTCTGTCTGGCCAATCTTGCTTACGGGCAGTTTCACTAAGATACCCTGCTGTAACAAACAATAATACAAACAGCCAGATATTCGTCCACCGGATGGGTTTAGGTTTAATTTTTTCTTTATTAGGAATACGCTTATTACTAAAATTGGTAACAATACCACCAGCTACTATTAGTGCAGGTAATATCCAGGGTGTTTTAAATAATAAGTAGGCACTCACCATAGAAACCAACATTATAATAAATGTAATGAGGTTTGTTACAGAAATTTTAAAAGCCCTAAATCCGGCAAATGCCAAAAACCCGATGGCCATTTCGGGGATATGCTTAAAAATATTTGAAGTATACATATTACCGTTTGTATTACTTACAATAAACGATAATAGGCCCATTATAAAGCAGGCAGGAAAAATCCAAATAGCAAGTGTAACAATTGCCAGCGGAAGTCCTCCCCTCTTATAGCCGATGAGTGTAAGTGTTTGTGTGGATGATGCACCAGGAAGCATTTGGCAAAATGAAACATACTCCATTAACTCTTCTTTACTAACATCCTTTCGTTTGTCTACAAAGGTTTTCATCATCATACCCAAATGCCCCTGTGGACCACCAAATGCAGTAATACTATGTATAAATACAGCTTTTAAAAAAGGGATATGCCGTATAAAGTTGATCAATGGATGGTGGTGGTTAAATAGTAAACATATATTCTTAACAAAAAAATGTTAAGCCTGTGCTGGTAAAAATAAACAATTGTATCCTATACTAATTTTAGCTGCTTAATTTATAGCAATAATTATAGTTACTTTACTAAAGCCAACTATACAAATAGTACGAATGAACAAGGTAATAATTTTTGTATTTTTTTTATTGTATGCAAGTGCCTGCAGTAAACAAATTGCTGTACACTCGGGAAATTACAATTTTAAATCTCCCAACGGTTTACCACAATACAGCAGTCTGGATTATTGGGCAGCGCATCCCTGGAAATGGGATCCATCCGATAGCATACCAACGGCATTAAAAAAGCAAGGCAAACAGGACACTATTGCAGATGCATTTTTTATACACCCTACTACTTTAGTAGACAAAGATTATGAAAGCTGGAATGCTACGATTGACGACTCAGTTGTAAATATTAAAACAGACTTTTCACCTATACTTTACCAGGCTAGTGTATTTAACCAAAAGTGCAGGGTTTTTGCACCTCGTTACAGGCAAGCCCATATTAAATCATTTTATACCAGGGATACTGCCGCTGCTGCTGCTGCCATTGATACTGCTTACCAAGATATTAAAAATGCTTTTATACATTATTTAAGTAACTGGAACAAAAACAGGCCAATTATTATTGCAGCACATAGCCAGGGAACCGTACACGCCGCCAAACTTTTAAAAGAATTTTTTGAAGGCAAAGATTTACAAAATCAATTAGTGTGTGCCTATATTATTGGTATGCCTATACCAACAAATTATTATAACCGTTTACCAGCCTGTAAAGATTCGTTAGCTACTGGTTGTGTGGTTAGCTGGCGTACATTTAAAACTGGTTATACAGATACTAGTTTTGTAAGTAAAGAAAAATTTACTGCTATTGTAACTAACCCTCTCAGCTGGCGTATGGATACAACCTTTATAGCTGCTGATAAAAACACAGGCGGCGTTTTACAAAAGTTTAATAAACTAAAACCGGGTGTAGTAAATGCACAAATACATGGTAATGTACTATGGACAAGTAAACCAAAGTTTTTTGGAAATATATTTCTTAAAACAAAAAATTACCATATTGGCGATATCAACCTTTTTTACAATAACATAATGCAAAATGTAAATACAAGGCTCAATATGTTTTTGATAAGATAATTATAAATTATAGCGCTTACTTATTTCCAGCATACGCTCAATGGGTTTTGCAGCTGCTACTCTTAAGGTTTCATCCATTGTAATTTCTGGCGTTTCGTACTCCATACACAGGTAAAGTTTTTCCAGCGTATTTAATTTCATGTGCGGACAATCGTTACATGCACAGCTATTAGTTGGCGGGGCAGGTATAAATGTTTTATAAGGATTGGCCTTTTGCATTTGATGCAGTATGCCCGTTTCGGTAACCACAATAAATTCCTCAGCATCGTTTTGCTGCGTAAATTTTAATAGCCCTGTTGTGCTGCCAATATAATCAGCAACAGCCAGTACAGCATCTTCACACTCAGGGTGTGCAATTACTTTAGCTTTTGGATGCCGTATTTTTAATTTTACAATCTTTTCTAAACTAAAAATTTCATGTACCATACAGGCGCCATTCCATAATAACATGTTACGCCCAGTTTTTTTATTTAGATAGGCACCTAAGTTTTTATCAGGCGCAAAAATGATTGGTTGCTCTAGTGGTAAACTTTCAATAATTTTTTCGGCATTGCTGCTGGTACAAATAATATCACTCAGGGCCTTCATACCTGCTGAGCAATTGATGTAAGTAATTACAAGATGATCTGGATGCTTTTCCCTGAACTTTCGGAACAACTCTGGAGGTGCACTATCACTTAAGGAACAACCTGCCTTTAAATCGGGTAATAACACCTTTTTAGCAGGGTTTAGTATTTTAGCTGTTTCAGCCATAAAGTGTACCCCCGCAAATACAATGATAGCTGCACTTGTTTTTTCTGCCTGTTGTGCAAGGCCAAGGCTATCACCAATATAATCCGCAACATCCTGTATATCCGGCTCCTGGTAATAATGTGCCAGCACAATTGCATTTTTTTCTTTTTTTAGTCTTTCAATTTCTGCAAACAAATCAAGGTTTACATCCACATCAATATCAAGGAAACCGGTTGTTTCTATGTTTGCTTTTGCAATGTTAATATCAGCCATAATATTCTTTAATAATTATTTTATTTAAATAGACCTATTACTATTAGGGGTGTGAATTTGTGGAAACTATTTTTTTAAAATATTTGTAAAGTTAAAAATATCGGTTTATTCACAGTCATCCACACTTAGTTAACATATAGGTAATATAGTATGTATTATTAAAACATGCAACCAGCACAGTTATATTAATATTCCAATTTTTATTTCTAACACCCGTTAATAGTTTTTACCGGGGAAAATAAAAACCATCCATTGGTATTTATCTATGTTAGTTAGGTACCTGATAACTTGCCTTGTTTTAACAGACCCCTACTTTAAAACAGCACAATCTTTTAGTTTTAACCCAACTCTCCACCAAAATCAACTAACAAAACCGGGTTTATTCACACAAATCCATCTTCATTCACATTGGCTGTTAATATCTATAAACAAGGCTCTTAAAAGGTACAGTTTTAATAAATAAAATGGCTGTAGTTTTAATAGCTGTAAAAATAGCCAGCCAAAATTAAAAGGCATTACTGTTAATTATTTTTTTAAAGTGCTTACCCATGCTGATTTTTAGCTATTTCTTCCTGTTTATTTTTTGGGGATAAGTATTGTTTTTTACCCTATTTTTGCCGTCCATTTTAATTTACAAAACAAATGCAGATCATTCAGAAAATTCGTGAAAAGGGTGCAGCCATAGTGATTGCTATTATTGCCCTTAGTTTAATTGGTTTTATTTTGATGGATGCCAATCTTGGCGCCAATCGTATGTCGGCTTCTGGCTCAACAAAAATTGGCGAGATTAACGGCGTATCTGTAGACAGTAAAGAATACCAGGAAAAAATTAAACAGGTAGAAGAACAATTTGGAGGCCGGGTAGGTGCTGCTCAGCAAAATATGGTACGCCAAAGCGCATGGGACCAATTGGTAGCAGAAAAAGTATTTACCGCAGAATTTGAAAAACTGGGTCTTATTTTTTCTCCAAAAGAATTAAGCAGCATCATGTTTAGTGAAGATGCCCCACAAACTTTAAAACAAGCATTTACAGATAAAACTACCGGCCAGTACGATGTAGCTAAAGTACAACAATGGTGGCAGTCGGCTAAAAAGATGAAGGGAGAACAAAGGGCTTCAATAGAATCACAAATTGTAGAACCCATCAAATTACAAGCCCAGTACAGTAAGTATAGCAGCCTGCTGGCCGCCAGCGCTTACTATCCTTCATGGATGAAAGAAAAAGAAAATGCTGATAATAATAATTTTGCAAACATCTCTTTTGTAGCGGTACCATATAATGTAATCAGCGATAGCAGCATTACTGTTAGCGATAACGACATTACCGCCTATGTAACCAAACACAAAGTTTTATACGAGCAAGAGGGTGGCCGCCAGTTATCTTATATATCATTTAGCTCAAACCCCTCAGCTGCAGATACCTTAAAAGCATACGAAAGCACCGCTGCTTTAAAAGCCCCATTTATAGCCGACACAAATGCAAAATCATTTGTAGCACGCAATATGAGCTCAAGGGAGTATGCAGATGCTTATGTTGTAAAATCTAAAATAACAGGTGTACAAAAAGACTCATTAATAACATTAGCTTCCGGTGCGGTTTATGGCCCATACTTAGATGGCTCACAATTTGTACTGGCAAAAATGATTGGCAGCAGGCAATTGCCAGATAGTGTAAAATGCCGTCATATATTAATTGGCACTGTTGATCCGCAAACAGGTACGCCACTTTTGGCCGACTCTATCGCTAAAGTAAGAATAGACAGTATTGAAGCAGCGATTAAAGGCGGTGCCGATTTTGCTGCGATGGCATTAAAATACAGCGACGACCAGGGAAGTAAAAACAATGGTGGCATGTACGATTTTCCTTCGTCAGAATTTACAAGGATGGCAAGGGGTTTTTCTGAAGCAATCTTTTATGGTAATACCGGCGATAAAAAAGTAATTCATACAGAGTTTGGCTGGCATTATATAGAAGTGCTAAATCAGAAAAATTTTGAACAGGCTTATAAAATTGCTTACGTATCAAAAGATATTATTGCCAGCGACGAAACAATCAACAGCGCTAGTGTAAAAGCAAGCAAATTATCAGCCGAAGCCAGAAATGCAAAAGCTGCCGAAGCTTATGTTGTAAAAAATGGATTGCAAAAAATTGATATTCCCACATTAGCCAAAGAAAACGATTATAGCTTTGGCGGATTGCAAGATGCCCGCCAAATGATTAAATGGGCATTTGAAGCAAAAGAAGGTGATGTGAGTGAGCCATTTAACATTAGCGATCAATTTGTGGTAGCAGTATTAAATAAAATTCATCCTAAAGGTTTGCCAGATGCAAAAACAGCCCGCCCATTGGTAGAAACAATTGTAAGAAACGAAAAGAAGGCAGCCCAAATAAAAACAAAACTTGGCGCCAGCCCTACGCTTGAATCTGCTGCCGCTGCTTACGCAGTACAAGTTGCTTCAGCCGGTGCAGACTCTACCCTTACTTTTAATAGCACCATTATCAACGGTGTTGGCCAAGAACCAAAAGTAATCGGCGCTGCTTTTAATAAAGCTTACCAGGCAAAAGTATCTGAACCAATTACAGGTAATAATGCCGTATATATTATTAAAGTAAACAGCGTAGCCGCTAAAGCAGCCGAAACTGCAGAAGTGGCCGAGGCAAGGGCTAAAGACAGGGCCAGGGCTTTAACACAGCAAATGAGTTTTGGATGGTTTGAATCGTTAAAAAAACTGGCTTCAGTAAAAGACGATAGAAGTAAGCTGTTTTAAACAGCACAAAGCATATCAATAAAAGCCGGGCAATTTGCCCGGCTTTATATTTTTAAATAATTCCTGTTAACGAAAATGGCGCTTATCAGTAGCTATTTAATTATTAATAATTTTGCAGTATGAGTAATTCTATAATTAATAAGGTGGCCGAAAGCTCATTGGTTACTTTAAACCTGGAAGATTACTATCCTAAGGAAAGTATTGCACTGTTTGATTTGAAAGACTATCTTTTTATGGGGCTTATTTTAAAAGAAAAAGATTTTAGAGAAGCGATAAAAAATTTAGACAGTAGCATATACAGTAACAAAAATGTAGCGGTTACCTGCTCAGCAGATGCAGTGATACCTATGTGGGCCTATATGTTGGTGGCTAGCGTGTTGCAGCCTGTGGCTAAACAAGTTTTTTTTGGAGATGAAGCAACCGTAAAAAATAAATTACTACTGCAAAATATTGCAAGCATGGATGCCGCTTCTTTTACAGATATGAGGGTGGTGATAAAAGGCTGCGGAGAGTTGCCCGTAGGCGAAGCTGCTTACCTGCAGGCAACCGTACTATTAAGGCCATTTGTTAAAAGTATTATGTATGGCGAACCTTGTAGCACCGTTCCTATATTCAAAAACAAATAAAGCACAAATTATTTTATCTTCACCCCATTCAACACAAACGAAATTATTGTTTGCATGGTAGAGGCTTTGGTGAAAGGGTTGGCTATAAGTATGCTGCTGATATTTTCGGTAGGCCCTGTAATATTTACCATCATCAAACAAAGCATTAATAATGGACGGGCAGGCGGCTATAGTTTTGTGGCCGGCGTTTGGCTCAGCGATTTATTTTGGGTAGTGCTCAGCAATGCGTTTTCTGAATTGGTAATGCAGTTGTTAAACTTTAAAAAGGTGATTGGTTTTTCTGGCAGCCTGTTTCTTATCGGCCTCGGCATCTTCTACCTGTTTTTTAAAAAAATCCATATTAAAGAAGACGAAAATAAAATAGTGATAACGGCACGTACCCATGCAAAGCTGGTGCTATCGGGCTTTTTAATAAATAGCTTAAACCCGGCTGTAATATTATTTTGGCTTACTACCGCTACCGCTATTGCAGCTACACATAGCATACAGCACCGAATTATTATTTTTGGCACCTGCTTGTTTATAAACATTAGTGCCGATTTGTTAAAAGTGATTTTGGCAGGAAAAATCAGAAAAAAACTAAACGAAAAAAACATCTCACTGATTAATAAATTATCTGGCGCCATTTTATTGGCCTTTGGTGTGGCATTAATGGCGGGTGTTTTTTATACCACACAGTAAGCCTTAAAGTTAATTGATAGCAATGAAAATTTTTTTAGTACTTGGGTTGCTCTTATCATTCTTTTATGTAAAAGCACAATCACCCGATTTTATTTTGCTAAAGCAAAAAGACAAAACGGTTGCTACCTATTTTGCCGGCACCAATATAAAATTTAACTCTACCCGGGGCAATTATGTAGAGGCTAATATTACAGCTATCCGTAACGATAGTTTTTTTGTAAAAGAATACATGATAAGGCAATTGCCAACGCAGCTGGGTGTATACATACTGGATACAACTATCTACTATAATAAATATCACTATAAAGAAATTTATTCCATTGGTAAATCGGGCCGCAGGTTTAATTGGGCTGGCAGCGGTGCCACCCTAATGGGAGGTGGTATATTACTTACCGTTGCTAGTGGCATTGTTTACCTGGCAGATAATAAAAAGTTTAGCCCCGAGTTATTGGCAGTAGCCGTTGGTTTAACGGGTGTGGGTTATCTGCTTACAAAAGCCTCTGGCAAGGGCATGATAATTGGAAAAAAATATTCTTTGCAATACATCAATGGAGGCAATCGTTAAAACCAAGTTTTCCATTTATTTTGCCAAACACAACATCCTATATTTATGCAAAAAGCCTGGCGCATTTTTAAAAAAATATTTCTCTGGCTTTTTATCCTGCAGTTTGTTTACATCTTAATGTGCCGGTGGATTAATCCACCCATTACCATTACTCAGTTGGTAAATGTTATACAAGGCAATGGCCTTAGCAGGGATTATATTGCATACAGTGAAATGGGCAATGCTATAAAACTGGCTGTAATTGCCAGCGAAGACCAGCTTTTTCCAGAACACGAAGGTTTTGACACGTTAGCCATTCGCAGGGCGATGGAATACAACGAAAAACATCAAAAGCGAAAAAGAGGTGGCAGCACCATTAGCCAGCAAGTAGCAAAAAATGTTTTTTTATGGCAGCATGGCGGCTATTTCCGAAAAGGGCTGGAAGTGTATTTTACATTTATGATAGAGTTGCTGTGGAGTAAAAAACGAATACTGGAAGTGTACCTGAATGTGGCAGAAATGGGTAAAGGTATTTTTGGAGTGCAAGCTGCCGCCCAAACCTATTTTAATAAACCCGCCAAAAGCCTTACAAAAAATGAGGCCGCTATGATTGCCGCCTGCCTGCCCAATCCCAAACTATATACGGTAAAACCCTTAAGCCGCTATGTAGCCCGCCGCAGCGGCCGGATATTGCAGCAAATGAATAACCTGGATGGCGATGCAGAAATAGTAGAACTCATTAAATAAACAGGTTGATGTATTTGTAGTGCTGGTTTTAATCACTCTATGGGCCGATGCTCATTTCATCCGCCAACAAAAGCCTATCTTCGCCGCCTACACCATTCAGTGACACGGCAAGTTGTTAGCCGGCATGGTTATTATATTCCGCTGGCTCAGAACCTACAACTTCTTTTCAGCCCAACCAATTTATCTTTTCATGGCATTTAAAGACCTGCATTTAATAGACCCCATCTTACAAGCATTAAACGAAGAGGGGTATAGCACTCCTACACCAATACAACAGCAATCTATACCCATCGTATTACAGCAACGAGATTTATTGGGCTGTGCCCAAACTGGTACCGGCAAAACAGCTGCCTTTGCCATACCCATTATACAACTGCTACAACAAAACAAAAAACACGATAGTGGCCGCAGGCAAATAAAAACACTTGTGCTTACCCCTACCCGTGAGCTGGCTATACAAATAGGCGAAAGTTTTGCGGCTTATGGCCGCCACACCAACCTCACCCATACCGTAATTTTTGGTGGCGTATCTCAATTTCACCAGGTAAATCAATTAAGAGAAGGAGTAGACATTTTAATAGCCACCCCTGGCCGCCTGCTCGATTTAATAAGCCAGGGATATATTGGCCTGCAGCATTTACAAATATTTGTATTAGATGAGGCAGATCGTATGCTGGATATGGGTTTTATACATGATGTAAAACGAGTAATAGTAAAGCTGCCAGCAAAAAGACAAACCCTGTTTTTTTCCGCTACCATGCCGCCAGAAATACAAAAACTGGCCGACGCCTTACTTACCACCCCGGCTAAAGTAGAAGTAACCCCAGTATCTTCTACCGTGGATAAAATTGAGCAAAGCCTTTTTTTTGTAGACAAGCCCAATAAAATATCCCTGCTGCTGCACTTGCTAAAAGATACCAGCATTGCTACGGTACTGGTTTTTACCCGTACCAAACATGGAGCCGATAAAGTGGTAAAAATTTTACACCGAGAAAAAATTACCGCTGCCGCCATACATGGTAATAAATCTCAAAATGCCAGGCAAAATGCCCTTAATAATTTTAAATCGGGCGATATAAGGGTGCTGGTAGCAACCGATATTGCTGCCCGTGGAATTGATATTGACGACCTAACCCATGTAATTAATTACGAGCTGCCCGATGTACCCGAAACGTATGTACACCGCATTGGCCGTACAGGCCGTGCAGGCAACACAGGTATTGCTTTTTCTTTTTGCGATGCAGAAGAAAGAGATGCTTTAAAAGATATTCAAAAACTGATTGGTAAAACCATTCCGGTAATATCGCAACACCCATTTGTAGCTTTGGTAACCACCGCCGTTAATACTGCAAGGCCAGCTGCCCCAAAGCCGGGCCAGCAAAAAAGGCCACAGCATAAGCCAGGCCCCAAACGAAACGACCGCAGGGGGCATTTTGACAGGCAAAGTAAACCACAGGATAAACGATATTAACTGCCGGGGTATTTATTAACTTTATACTGCAAAACTTACCCCAATGTCGCCACTTACTTTTACCCTTATACAAACCAGCCTCGCCTGGGAGGATAAGGCTGCCAATTTAAGGATGCTGCAGCAAAAAATAGATGCCATAGAAGAGCGAACAGAAATAGTGGTGCTGCCAGAAATGTTTAGCACCGCCTTTAGCATGCAGCCACAATTATTTGCAGAAACAATGGATGGGCATACCGTAAGCTGGATGCGCCGCAATGCCATTGAAAAAAAGATCATTCTTACCGGCAGTGTAATTATTAAAGAAGACAATCATTTTTACAACCGGCTTATATGGATGCTGCCCAATGGCGATCATGGATTTTACAATAAACGGCACCTGTTTGCCTATGCTGGCGAGGATAAAAATTATACACCCGGAAATAAACGGCTTATTGCATCGGTAAAAGGCTGGAAACTAAACCTGCAGGTTTGCTACGACTTGCGCTTTCCAGTATGGGCCCGCCAACTGCCCCATGCTATAGAAGAGGCCAAAACACCGGAGTACGATGTACTGCTTTATGTTGCCAACTGGCCCGAAAAAAGAAGCCATGCATGGAAAACACTGCTTTGTGCCCGGGCAATAGAAAACCAGTGTTATGTAATAGGTGTAAACCGGGTAGGTAAAGATGGTAATGGTATTTACCATAGTGGTAATAGCCTGGTGATAGATCCCATGGGCGAAGTGTTGTACCACAAAGCAGATGAAGAGGATATTTTTACCATAACCCTCGATAAAGAAAGACTAACGGAGGTGAGGAGCCGTTTTCCGTTTTGGAAAGATGCCGACCAGTTTAATTTAAACCGCTGATTATTTTTACCGCTGCTTTTTTTTAGCAGCCTGTTGCAGCACCCACTCCATTTTTTTATCAATACCCAGCTTTACGGCCTCCGATAATGGAGGGATATATACATCGGGTGTTACGCCCAACCCATTTTTTGGCACATGGTTATATTGTACAATTCTAAAAAGGGGTAGCCTTACCCGTAATTTAGTGAGCGGCAAAATAATATCGGGTATCATTATTCCATTATTGCCGTGCCAGCCACCGCCGGCATCTTCACCCACCAGCAATACATTATCCTGCCCTTTAATGGCATTTGCAAACAAGGTAGATGCAGAAAATGTGGGCCCGTTTATGAGTACATATACATCACCACCAAAATGGTTTTTTTGTTTAGGCCGATATGTTTTTCTTTCGTAAAACCCAAAATGATAATTGCCATCTTGCCGCTTTTTAGTAAGAAAAAAATTACCCCAATTAGTAAGCATGCCCTGCTTTACATAACGGGTGTAAGGCGCAAGGCTTTTGGCAACAGTATAGGCAGAGTCGGCCACTTTAAAAGATGTTTTTCGAATATAACGGGTAAGCAGGGTAGACATATTTATTTCTCCACCGCCATTATTTCTAATATCAAGTACCAGGCTGTTGCATTGCCAGCGTTTTATTTTTTTAAATGATGAGTTGATAAAATGGCGCAGGTGCCTGCCGCCACCGGTACTAAAAGTATTAAGGGTAATAATAGCAGTACCAGCAGCGGTATCCCATACAATATTTCGATAGTTTAACCGACGTTGTTGCTTTATTTTTTTTCTCGAAATTTTTGCAGCAGCTGTTGGTGGGCTTTGTTTTTTGCTGCTATCCACCGGTGGCATCCATAATGGCAGCACAGCAGTATTTTCTGTACCAGCGCTATCAGCAAAAACTACTTTGTAATTTTTATAAAGCCCAAATATATTGCGGTGAAAATAAGGAAAGTTGCTGCTAAGCCGTATAAAATTTACATTGTTAGCATACCCATCGGTGGGCAGGTATTGAAACATGCGTTGCAGCAAATCGCTACTATTGATGCCATTAATAGATTTAATATAACTACCCCGTTTTATGAGCGAATCGTTTTTTAACAGGTTGCCCGTTACCATCATGGTATCGCCCCAAACTTTTACAAATAACGGAAACGACGGTATGCGTTTATTTTTCATAAACCGGTACCAATTATTACTCAGCGAAAAGCTAGTATGCCCACAATGAATTTTTTGTGTAAGCGGTGCAATAATTTTCCAGCCAAACTGCAGCTCCGTCATACTATCTGGTATGCTACGATACAGGCTGTCTAAATAAAAATCCATACTGTCTTTAGAAGTGTACCAGTACAGCGATGGATGTTTTGATTGCAGTATATTACGCAGTAGCTGGTACTCTTGCTGCAGCTCAATTTTGGCAAATTTTTTATCGGGGTTATAGGTTTTGTAACTGGATGCACAACCGGCTAGTAACAACAGGGACATAGCCAGGTAAAAAAGCGTGGTTATCTTCATGCAGGTATCAGCTTTTCATATGGTTCCATCCTTGTGCTACCAACGGGTGTTTATTACCGCCACGGGTAATAATATGCTGCCCCTCTTCTGCCGCAGTGGTATAACCCACAATACTAATTTCTATATTGTTTTTTATTTTATCATAATCGGCTTGTGCAATGGTAAACAGCAACTCATAATCTTCGCCGCCACTTAATGCACAGGCGGTGGGGTCAAGCTCCAGCTTGTAAGCAAACTGGCGGGCATCTTCAAACACGGGTATTTTATCTTCGTATAGTACACAACCCAAGTTGCTTTGCTTGCAAATATGCATTACTTCGCTGCTTAATCCATCACTGATGTCTATCATAGCAGTAGGCATAATATTTTGTTCGGCAAAAAATGCTACGATATCTTTTCTTGCTTCTGGTTTTAGCAAGCGGCCTACAATATATTGCTGGTTTTCTAAATCGGGTTGTGCACCGGTTTCTTCGTAAATCTTTTTTTCTCTTTCTAAAATAGTAAGTCCTAAAAAAGCAGCACCCAGGTAGCCGCTTACACAAATAAGGTCGCCTTTTTGTGCAGTATTTCTTTTAACATATTTATCGGGTGCCACTTCGCCAATAGCGGTAACAGAAATAATCAATCCTTTTTGTGAGGAGGTGGTATCTCCCCCTACCAGGTCAACAGCATATTTATCGCAGGCAGCATATACACCCTCATAAAACTCATCCAGCGCCTCTACACTAAAGCGGTTGCTAAAAGCAATGCTCAGCGTAATTTGGGTAGGGATGGCATTCATGGCATACACATCACTCAAGTTTACAATCACACTCTTATATCCAAGGTGTTTTAATGGCGTGTACATCAAATCAAAGTGAATACCCTCCACCAGCATATCAGTGGTAATAACGGTTTGCTTACCAAAATGATCAATTACTGCAGCATCATCACCCACACTTAAAATGGTAGAGGCATTTTTGGTTTCGTTATTTTGGGTAAGATGATCTATCAACCCAAACTCACCCATGGAGGCTATTTCTGTACGTTCGTTTGTCATCAACAATATTTTTTTGTTATACTAAATTAACTAATACCATTCACCACATTTAAAATATCCTGGTGCATTACGCCATTGCTTGCCAAAATATCTGGCTGGTATACCGAGTGGGCTTTGCCATCAAAACCAGTAACCTTGCCTCCGGCTTCTTCTAATATTATAACGCCGGCGGCACTGTCCCAGGCCTGTAGCTTGTGTTCGTAAAAACCATCAAACCTACCGGCGGCTACCCAGCATAAATCAATGGCCGCACTTCCCAGTCTTCTCACAGCAATGCCCTTTCTGATAAAACGCTCAAACACTTGCAGCGGCCCGTTAGCAGTGTCTAAATAGGTATAAGGAAAACCAGTAACCAGGCAACTTTTTTGTAAATCTGTTTTTGTGCTTACTTTAATTTTATGATCGTTTAAAGTAGCGCCAAACCCTTTTTGAGCAAAAAAGAATTCATTCATAAACGGGTTGTATACAGCCCCCATTACCAGTTTTCCATCATGCTCCAGCCCAATGCTTACACAACAAATAGGCAGGCCATTGGCAAAGTTGATGGTGCCATCTATTGGGTCGATGATCCATTTATATTCGCTGTCCATTTTTATTTCACCAGCCTCTTCGCTTAATATAAAATGGTTGGGAAAATCTGCTTTTATAACCTCCATAATGGCTTTTTCAGAGGCATGGTCGGCCTCGGTAACCGGGTTGTTTACGCCATCTTTATTGGTAATTTTAAAATCTCCATTAAAAAACCGCTGCAGTTCTTTTGCGCCAGCCTCGGTAGCTTTTAGTAAGGTTGTTTTAATCATGGCGCAAAGATAACACCGGCAACCTTGATATTGACCGGCCAATTAATTGATAATTTTTTATCAAAGCAGGCTTTATAGCAAGGGCATCATCCGTTATCTTTAAAAGCCCAAAAGTTGTTACATGCACCGTAAACATTTTTTAAAACTCTCGTTATTGTCGCCGTTGGCTGCAGCAACAAAACCGCTTCAGTTATTACCCTTACTGGCACAGGCAGCTGTAGCCAAAACCGACAATGTAATTTTTTACAAAGCGGGCCAGCCAGCCTATGATGTGCTAAAGCAGTGTTTTAATAAACGCATCCATAAAATGCCGGCGCTGGTAGCCCAGTGTAAAAATACTGCCGGTGTGGCCGAAGCGGTGCAGTACGCCCTTGAGCATAATATGCCCGTAGCAGTAAAAAGCGGCGGGCATTGTATGGAGGGATTTTCTTGCAATGAGGGTGGCCTGGTTATAAATTTATCGGCCCTAAAACAAATTGAATGGATTGATAACAATACAGTGCAATTGGGCCCGGCTTGCCGCCTTTCAGAAATTTATGATGCACTGCTGCCACAAAAAAAGATTATACCCGGCGGTTCTTGTGCAGGCGTAGGTATAGGCGGGCTGGTGTTGGGTGGTGGTTATGGATTAATGGCCCGGCGCTTTGGGCTTACCTGCGATAGCCTGCAAGCGGTTACCATGGTAGATGGCACGGGCAAAATAGTAACTGCATCTGGCAATGATGAGTTGATGTGGGCCTGCCGTGGTGGCAACAATGGCAACTTTGGCGTAGTAACTTCGCTTACATTTAAAACGCATACCGCCCCTGCTACAATGCACAGCTTTCGTTTCAGGGCATATAAAACAAGTACCGACAGAAGTAAAAAAATTATTGCTGAGTGGTTTAAGCTAACAGCAGCATTACCACCCGAATGTTTTAGTGCATTGGTGCAAAACGGCCATACACTGTATATATTACTAACCAACACCGGCAGGCATACAACAGCGGTGCAATATGTGGTTAACCAACTAAAACAATTAACGGATAAAACTACCAGCACAGGGCAACTACCGCTGGTAAAGGCTTTAAAAGCGTACTATGGTAAAACACAACCGCTGTATTTTAAAAATGCATCAGCCGGCTTATACAAACGGTTTGATGATATTGCTCCGGTAATTGATAAAGTGTTGGATATTGTACAGGCAACACCGGGCATGCTTTACCAAGTGAATACACTGGGTGGAAATATTGTAAACGATGTGCTGGAAAAACAATCAGCATTTCCACACAGGGCCTATCCTTATTTTTCTGAATTGCAGGCTTATTGGGAGGAGCCCAACCGACAGCAACACCTGTTGCAAAAGTTTGAGGAGGTGCAGCAGGTATTTAACAACAATGGCCTTACTGCACAATACCGTAATTATCCTGATATTAATTTTAACAACTGGCCCCAGTTGTATTATGGAAATAATTACCAGCGGCTGCAGCAGGTAAAGCTACAATACGACCCACACAATATTTTTAGGTATGAGCAAAGCATACGCCCTAAATAAACCAGCTGTACGGGCCGGGCATATTTGGTGTAGCCACCTATTTATTATTACTTCGTTTACAAAAAATTACCGGCTTGCAACTCTCCATCATCATTGTTAACTACAATGTAAAATACTTTTTAGAGCACTGCCTT
>JBDKJT010000160.1:0-10262 GCA_039796475.1 Bacteroidota bacterium
CCATCTACATAAATGGCAACCCTGTCTGCAATTACCAGTTTTTTAAACAAGCCCCACACCATTAGCTTGAGGCCTTCAAAAACACGGGCGCTGTCAAATTCTTTTTTTTGTCTGAATTGATGCAACAAATTTTGTGGCCGCTCTATTGGCCCGGCTACCAGTTGCGGATAAAACATTACATACAATGCATAAATACCAAAATGTCGCTCTGGCTTTTGATTGCCTCGGTATACCTCAATCGTATAACTCATGGCCTGGAATGTATGAAAAGACAAGCCGATGGGTAATAGAATAGATAGTTGTGGTATTGGATTATGCCATTGCCCAAGCCCAAGTAGATAGCTGAGTGAATCGTTAAAAAAGTTATAGTATTTAAAAAAACAAAGGGTACCTATGTTTGCAACCAGGCTTAGTATTAAATATTGTCGCTTTTTTTTGCCTTTAGCTTGGCCGATTAATATACCAGCAAAATAATCTACCACAATGGTAAATGCCAGTATAAATATGTACACCGGCACAAAAGCCATATAAAAATAGCAACTGGCCAACAATAGCCATATCCAACGCCGGTTATGCGCCAGCGCAAAATACAGCACCGTTACAATGATAAAATAAAATAGAAAATGAAATGAATTAAAAAGCATTAGTTGAAGATTGTGTTTACCAGCCTAAAACCTTACCCGGCAGCTTTCGGTAAAATATTTAAACAAGCAAAGCAGCGAACGCATCAAAAAAAAGCTTTGCTTATAATAAAGCCAACAAAACTCCAATGCAATAATAGTTATCGCACAATAAAGTGTACATAATAAAACGGTGGGTACGGTGCTAATTTTATTTTAGCTCTTCAAATATACCAGTCTGCCTATTTTTACGCACATTGTCTGCATTAAAGTATCGGCCATTCATGGCTACATACACCCCGGCGGGTAGCGTTTGCACAAAGGCAATGGCCCCACCCAGGTTAAACAGCCCATCACTACTGCCAAATTTAATCGGTATCATAGCGCCGGTTAAAACGATGGTTTTATTTTTCACTTCACGTAGTAACACCTGGGCTGTTTCGGCCATTGTATCGGTACCGTGTGTTACTACAATCCTGTCTTCCTCGCAACTATTACATTGATGTACGATTAGCTGGCGGTCTTCATCCGTCATTTCCAAACTATCTATCATCATTAAAGTGCGTATCTCTACCTCTACCCTGTTACGCCCCATTTCCAGCAGATCGCTCAGGTGGGTATCTTTAAAAAACAACTGACCGTTTAGCTCATTATACTCTTTATCAAAAGTGCCACCGGTAATAAAAATACGTATTGCCATACCTTGGTTTTAATGGGTGAAGTTAAAAGAAAATAATATTTGTAAACAGCTTATGCGTAAAATATCAAACAAAACCCTGGTTGCCTAACACGATGGCCGCTAAACAAACCTTTATATAGCAGAAAATATATACACAAAATATGCGTTATAAAACATTGCAGGCTTAGCATTGCTTTGCCGGGCTTGCTGCTGGCATTTGTAATAGCAGCAATGATAACCATACAACAAACCCTGATACAACGTGGCTTTATATTCAGGATAAAAACATATTTTTGATTAAGCACAATATACATACCTGCTAATAATTACAAGCATGGTATTTTAGTATCAACTAACCCCCGGTAACACATGCTTTTTAACTCAATACAATTTTGTCTTTTTTTTATTATTGTAACTACCGCTTATTTTTTGTTGCCCCACAAATACAGGTGGTTTTTGCTGCTGGCAGCAAGCTGTTATTTTTACATGGTTTTTGTACCCATTTACATTGTTATCCTGGGCTTTACCATAGTAGTGGACTATTTTGCAGGCATTTTTATTGAAAAGTCGCAAGGGCGAAAGCGAAAGCTATACCTTACAGCTAGCCTTATTGCCAATATTGGTGTACTTGCAATTTTTAAGTATTACAATTTTATTAATGATAATATAACAGCGCTGCTGCATGGTATTAATTATAAAAATCCCATCCCCTACCTCAGCATCCTTTTACCAGTAGGATTATCGTTTCACACTTTTCAGGCCATGAGTTATACCATTGAGGTGTACCGGGGAAACCAAGCTGCAGAAAGAAATTTTGGCATCTATTCTTTATACGTAATGTTTTATCCGCAACTGGTAGCCGGGCCAATAGAGCGACCGCAAAATTTACTATACCAGTTTTACCAAAAGCATTCATTTGAATACCAACGGGTGTCAGACGGGTTAAAAATGATGCTGTGGGGCTTGTTTAAAAAACTGGTAATTGCAGACAGGCTGGCCCTTTATGTAAATGCTGTATACAGCAATCCCGATCAGCATTCTGGCCTTTCGGCCCTGATGGCCACGGTGTTTTTCGCCTTCCAGATTTATTGCGATTTTTCTGCCTACTCAGATATTGCCATCGGTGCCGCCAAAGTGATGGGCTTTAAATTAATGACCAATTTTAACCGGCCCTATTTTTCTAAAAGCATATCAGAGTTTTGGAAACGCTGGCATATCTCACTATCCACCTGGTTTAAAGACTACTTGTATATTTCGCTTGGCGGAAACAAAGTATCCATACCCCGCTGGTATTTTAATTTGTTTATCGTTTTTTTAGTAAGCGGCTTATGGCATGGCGCTAACTGGACGTTTATCATTTGGGGAGCCCTTAACGGTTTTTACCTGGTAGGCGCTTTGTTGCTTCAGCCGTTAAGCAAAAAAATAGATGAAATGCTGGGGCTAAAAAAAATAGCCTGGTTAAACAACTCTGTAAATATCAGTATTACGTTTGCCCTTACCTGTTTTGCATGGATATTTTTTAGAGCCAATACGGTGCAAGATGCTTTTACTGTAATTAAAAAGATATTTACATTTAAAGGCCCGCTTTTTTACGAAAACCCATCAAGCCTTATTTACTCGTTTGGGGGTATTGCTTTTTTATTACTTGCCGAAGCAAAAAAAGAATATTACAAGGGCCAATTTTCGTTGCTTGCCAATCAAAACAGGCTTGTACGCCACCTCTCGTATGCTTTACTGATACTCATTATTTTGTTGGTGGGTGTATTTGATGGTGGCCAGTTTATTTATTTCCAATTTTAATCATTAGCGCAACAATCATGAACTCACTTTTATATAAAATCAAAAAAAATCAGTTTGGTTTTTTTGTATTAAATGCTGTGCTATTTTTTGGCATTGTATTACTAATGGATATGAGCGCTGGAGGCTTGCTTAAAAAATATTATTTTAAACAGCAATCGGGGCAACAATTTCAAACCACCTACTCCATGGATACCAGCAATGCGGCGTTGATGGTGATGGGATCATCCAGGGCAAATCATCACTACACAGCGGCAGCGTTTGAAAATGAATTGGGCATGAGTTATTATAACGCCGGCAGGGATGGTAACCATATTTTTTATCACTATGCCGTATTACAAAGCGTATTAAAAAGATATACGCCAAAAATCATCGTACTGGATTATTATATAAAAGATATACAGAAGGATGAAGAAAGCTACGACAGGCTATCATCATTATTGCCCTACTATGCCAGCCACCCAGAAATACAGGAAGTAGTGGCATTAAAAAGCGATTTTGAAAAACTGAAATTAGCCTCCTATACTTATCCTTTCAACTCATCGCTATTTACAATTTTAAAAGGCAACAAAACCCCGCTAACAAAACAAGAACTGCAAAATAAAGGCTACCAGCCTATCCATAAAGTTTGGAATAAGCCATTAGCAACCGAACCAAACAGCGGACAGGAGCTTGCTGACAGCAACAAACTAAAATACCTCAACTTATTTATTGAGGCTTGTAATAAAGCTGGTGTAAAATTATACCTCGTTTATTCTCCGGTGTTTTTTAAATACAGCAACGAGCCTGCTGCAATGGAAACTGCCCGCCAATTGGCAGCAAAACATAAAATAAAGTTTTTCGATTTTTCTACCGACCAAACCTTTACACAAAACGCATCGTTATTTGCAGACAGATCGCACCTAAATGATGAGGGCGCTACAGTTTTTAGCCAAAAATTAGCCACACTTATTAAGCAAGATATTATCAATAGCAATGCACAATCATTTGCATCAGCCAGCAAATAATTATTGTGGTACGGCCAGCTGCTTATTTATGTAGCAAGCTTTTTTTACCACAAGTTGTTGGCCATTCATTTTTTCTATCAGTAATTCGGCGCTATCATTTATTTTTAATCGCCAGGTAATAAAGGCACACTCATCAGCAAAAGATGCTGCGGCACGGCCGTTAACAGATTTTATCTCTTCCATTATCTCAAGTTGGCTGGCAGTGGAGGTGCCGGCAAGGCTTTTACCTGCTACCAGTATCTTACCATCCTGCCACAATAATTTAACATCAAACTCCTTTGGCACCGATTGATTTTTTAGCCGTTGCAGGTAATACTTTTTACTGCTGCTATTAATAATTAGTTTGCTGCAAGTAAGCCTAAAAAAGCCAAGCCCAATTTTAAGCTCTCCGTGTTCATTCACCGCCACAGGAATATCGGATACACAAAAACTGCCTAGCTGCATACTATCAGCAATAAAATTTTGTTGTGGTTGTCCTACACTTGTACTGCCAAGCCCCATATTAGATACCAGGCTTTGTGTAACAGCTGCCTTTTTATTTTGCAACAGTTTTTTAAACACCGGCTCATCGTATTCCGCTTCTGCCACGCCACTATATCCAAAATCAACCAGGCAATCAGTTACCTCCATACCCTCCATCCTAAAGTTTGTAAAATGCCGGTTTTTTTTCCAGCTTACCGGCATCACCTGCATCTGCTGGCCTGCAGCAAAACTATCTTTACTCACCAATACCAGCTTCTTTTCAAAATCAAATTGCCAGTTAAGTTTATTAATTACATCGGCACCTAATAAAAACAAATGGTTACAAAATAAATGCGGCATATCAAATTGTACAGCATCGTGGTTATTTACAACAAAATGCCCAACTTCTACTTTAGCAATAGCCACTTTTTTCATGGCTGTTTTATTTTTATTGCTATCGTTTATTTTTATTTTACCATGGGATGACACACCGGTGTTTTGGGCATCAGTACTATTAATAACACCCATTGACGCCCCGGTATCAAAAGCAAATAACACATCCTGGTCGTTAATTTTACCTGCAAACGTAATAAGGGTGGCATCCAGCGAAAAAGGAATTGTATCTACTATTTGCTGGGCAGCGCCTGCCTGTGCAAAAAGCAATAGCAGCAAGCCAAAAAAACATCTCATAAGTAATAAATTTATAAATCCGGAGGGCAAAAAATAGCTATAGTATCAAAACAGTTTCATTCCAAAATGACCTATTAAAGTAAACACCATACAGCGGAACAAAACACCGGCACAGCACCATGCAGCCAGCTTATATATATTTACATTAAACCCAACACCTACCGCTATACTTACCGGTGCACCTACTGTAAATGTGCCTAAAAAGCCCAGGCCTGCAATGCCGTATTTTTGCCAAAGGCGCTGCGCTAATCCGGGTTTTGGAGGCTGCTCGGGCCGGGGTTTTCTAAATCTGTTGGTAAACTTTTTAATTTTGTCGCCCAAAAATGCTGCAACCAGCACACCCGTAATACCACCCGTAAGGCTGCAAAAAAATATTACCCATGCAGACAAGCCAAAGGCAAACCCTGCTGGTATTGCGGCATAAATTTCAAAAGTAGCCAGGCCTGCCACCGTAAGCATTTTGTATATCATCTTAAAAAAAACAGCAATATTACATCTTTTAAGTATCCACCGCCTTTAAAAGCCGGCAAAATATTTCGGCTGCATGCTAACGTTAGTAGGCACAAATCAAACTTGTATACCTTTGCTGTATGCAAAACAATAATGGCTGGCTGGGCAAAGCGCTGGAAAACCTAAAAATAAAATCGCTCAACGATATGCAGCAGGCTGCAATGTTGCCCATACAAAACGGGCAGGATGTGGTATTGCTGTCTGCCACGGGCTCTGGCAAAACGCTGGCGTTTTTGCTGCCATTGGTACCACAGCTACAACAATCACCCAATACCGCATCTGTATTGATTATTGTTCCATCCCGGGAGCTGGCCATGCAAATTGAGCAGGTTTTTAAAAGCCTTCAGCTTAATCTTAAAGTAACCTGTTGCTATGGCGGGCATAAAAGAGAGATAGAAGAAAACAACCTGGTACAACCACCGGCTTTATTGGTAGGCACACCCGGCCGCCTGGCAGATCATATCCGTCGTGGCAATATAAATACTGCTACTATCACCACGGTGGTAATGGATGAATTTGATAAAACACTTGAGCTGGGCTTTACAGAAGAGATATCCTTTATCATTAACGCTTTATCGGGCCTTAAACAAAGGGTATTAACATCTGCCACCCAAATGAATGATATACCGGCTTTGATGGGATTAAATGAACCTGTTGAGTTAAACTTTTTAACCGGCCAGGAGCAAGACGCCCTGGAAATAAAAACCCTGCTTAGCCCTGATAAAGACAAGCTGCAAACACTCTTCAGGCTTATTTGCATGCTGGGCAACCGGCTTACCATAATATTTTGCAACCACCGGGAGGCTGTTGAACGTACCAGCAGTTTGCTAAAAGAAAAAGACATTGTAAATGTATTTTACCACGGTGCTATGGAGCAGCAGGAAAGAGATGCTGCATTAAGCAAATTCAGGAACGGCACATCCAGTATTTTAGTAACAACCGACCTGGCTGCCCGTGGGTTGGATATTGCCCATATCCGCTACATTATACATTACCATTTACCGCAGGGAGAAGATATTTTTACCCACCGCAATGGCCGCACAGCCCGAATGGATGCCAGTGGCACAGCAATTGTATTGCTGGGGCCCGATGAAAAAATGCCCCCCTATATACCTGCCGACGCTCCGGTAATAACACTGCCGGAAACCGCTGAAATTCCTGAAAAACCCAAATGGACCACACTCTTTATTGCAGCCGGCAAAAAAGATAAAGTTAACAAGGTAGACATTGTAGGATTTTTGAGCAATAAAGCACAATTAAAAAAAGAAGATATCGGACTGATAGATGTAAAAGACTTTTTTAGTTTTGTAGCAGTAAAAAAAATTAAGGCTGCACATACCATGCACCTGATTAAGGACGAAAAAATAAAAAACAAAAAAGTAAAAATTGCCATTGCTAAATAAGCAATAGAGGCAGTTTGCCCACAACAGTTTTGTATAATTAGCCATTATCAGGCTCGGGCAAAAAATGCTTCTTAAACGTAAAAGCTGCAGGTGTTTCGCCATGTGTACGCAGGTAAAGCAACCGATCCCGGGCCTCGGCAACAGTTGGTACAGTGCCTGCAGGTATGTGCCAAAGTACCTGGTGCATTTCCTTCATTTTTTCAAACCACTCTTTACGGCGTTTAAAAATTGCGGCATGGCCGCTTTGGTAAACATACTTAAACAATGCATCCCTGCTTTGCCAAACCGATAAATTTACAATCAAAAAATCGTCATCAAATATTTTTACACCCGTAGCATTATTACTCTCCTCTTTTAGCCGCCATACAAAACCATCACTTTGCTCGGCTAGTAAGTTTATCCTGTCAAGATTGTCTACAAAATCTGCCATTACCGGACTATCCAGGGGCGCCAGCATTTTTGCAATATTTAATTGAGCCAGGTGATAGTTCATTCTATAAAAAATTTACGTCCTAAAAATAATTACTTGCTTACAGCCGGCCCTAAGAATTTTTAAACAACAGCTCAATTCTTTAAACACAATAAATTAAATTATAATATTTTAAAAACAGCAATAATTTTAATTAAAAACACAAAAATATCAGTTAGAACAATACAAAATAAGATACAACCAGTATAAAAAATATCATTTAGCCAATAAAATACATAATAGTTTAAAAAAAATATAACAAATTAAATAAGATTTAATAATTTCACACTGTCAATTTTAAAACGAACAGGTATTGCTTGCAGCCCGGTAACGGGTAAAAAGCAATGCCTGATTTTGTAAATCGTACAAGCTTAAAAAGCCAACTGCTTACAAGAAACCATTTTTTAAAACATAAATTAATCAATATGGCATCCGCAAAATTAGAGTACATCTGGCTCGATGGTTATCAACCCATCCAAAGCCTGCGTAGTAAAACAAAAATTGAAAAAGATTTTTCTGGCAAACTAGAAGATTGCCCTATGTGGTGTTTTGACGGTTCTTCTACCGAGCAAGCACCCGGCGGCTCCTCTGATTGCTTGTTAAAACCCGTATATATAGTAAACGACCCTCAACGCAAAAATGGCTACCTCGTAATGTGTGAGGTATTAAGCCCGGGCGGTGCACCTCACCCCAGCAATGGCAGGGCATTAATACAAGACGACGACAACGATTTTTGGTTTGGTTTTGAGCAAGAGTATTTTTTGTGGAACGACGAAACCAATAAGCCAATTGGCTTTCCCGAAGGCGGCTATCCACGCCCACAAGGCCCCTACTACTGCTCGGTAGGTGCTAAAAATGCATTTGGCCGTGCAATGGTAGAAGAGCATTTAGATGCATGCCTGGAAGCTGGCTTAAATGTAGAGGGTATCAATGCAGAGGTAGCCACCGGTCAGTGGGAATTTCAAATTTTTGCAAAAGGCGCCAAAGAAGCCGGCGACCAAATTTGGCTTGCCCGTTACCTGCTTGAAAGAATTGGCGAAAAATATGGTATCTCCATCAATTGGGAGTGTAAGCCTTTGGGCAACCTTGATTGGAATGGTAGTGGCATGCACGCCAACTTCTCTAACACCACCTTACGTACCTGCGGCAGCCAGCAAGTGTACGAGCAAATTTGCGAATCATTCAGGGCTGTAATACAAGAGCACATTGCAGTATATGGTCCAGATAATCACCTGCGCCTTACCGGCAAACACGAAACAGCCGCCATCAACGAGTTTAAATATGGCGTGTCAGACAGGGGTGCTTCTATCCGCATACCCATCGGCACCGTAGAAAACGGCTGGAAGGGCTGGCTGGAAGACCGCAGACCTAACAGTGCAGCTGACCCTTACAAAGTGGCAGCCCGTATCATTAAAACAGTAAAATCTGCCGCCGCTGTAGAAGTAGCCATGGAAACTGAAGAGGTAGCAGTAGCTTAAAACAGTAATAAAAACTTACAAAAAAAGGGAAGCTTGGCTTCCCTTTTTTTGTAACGGGCAGTATTTCAAAACCCGGCATCGTTACCCGGCATCGTTGTGTCACTCACTTGTACCACCTATCAATATGCAGCAATACATTTAAGCACTGCAACCATTGGCCACTCCTTTTGTTTGTATATTTACATTTACAGGAATACAAAATGGCGAAACAGAAAAAGACAACCCCAACAGACATCCCCTCTAACGATTTTATAGAAGTATTTGGTGCCAGGGAACACAACCTCAAAAATTTAGACATCAGCATACCCAAAAACAAACTGGTAGTATTTACCGGTGTTAGCGGCAGTGGCAAAAGCAGCCTGGCTTTCGACACTATTTACAACGAAGGCCAGCGCCGCTATATGGAAAGCTTTAGCGCATATGCCCGCCAGTTTGTAGGCGATATGGAGCGCCCGGATGTTGATAAAATAACAGGCCTTAGCCCCGTTATCAGCATTGAGCAAAAAACCACCAATAAAAACCCACGCAGTACCGTGGGCACCATTACAGAGATATACGATTTTTTGCGCCTGCTGTATGCCCGTGTGGGCGAAGCTTATAGCTACCATACGGGTAAAAAAATGGTAAAATTCAGTGAAGAGGAAATAGTGCAAAATATTTTTGACCGCTTTAAAAATCAAAAAATAAGCCTGCTTGCACCACTTGTAAGAGGCCGAAAAGGACATTACCGGGAGCTGTTTGAAGATATCCGAAAAAAAGGCTACGTAAAAGTAAGGGTAGACGGAACGATAAAAGACCTGGTACCCAAAATGCAGGTAGACCGTTATAAAATACATGACATAGAAGTAGTGATAGACAGGCTGGCCGTAACAACAGATATGAAACTGAGGCTTAGCCAAAGTGTGCAAAAAGCCTTGCAAGTGGGCAAAGCACTCATGTTTATTGAGCTGCATACTACAACAGATATTGCCACGCCTGTGGTAGCTTTTAGCAAACAACTAATGTGTGTAGATACGGGCATTAGTTACGAAGAGCCCAGCCCCAATGCTTTTTCCTTTAACAGCCCTTATGGCGCTTGCCCAACCTGCAAAGGCCTGGGCAATGTGTACACCATTGATATGCAAAGCGTATTGCCAGATACCGGCAA
>JBDKJT010000161.1:0-3264 GCA_039796475.1 Bacteroidota bacterium
CAGCAGAAGATATATAGCTTTTTTTATGGCAAGCAATCGTTTAAAGACCCCTCATTTTTATGAGGGGTCTATTTTTTGCCGGATGTTGTTAGCACTTTGCTGCCGCAGCCTTTTTGTCAAATGCAAATAGCAGCAGGCTTTATAATTGATTAGACGTTTTGCAAAGTTGATATACAATTGCTGGCAGCAATACTGTTTAAGCAGGTGGTGCTTTATACAAAAATACCCGCCATAAAATGGGCGGGTATTTTTGTATCATTAAAATGTAAGGTTAATCCTTATTCATTCTCCAGCGAAATGGGGTAATCGTATAAAGCATCATAGCCGGGATAAAATCCGCTGATGGTTATTGTTTTAGATAAGCCAATTACTTTATTTAAATCATCAATACTTTTTACATCAGCATCATTCACTTTTACAATCACAAAACCATCTCTCATCCTGGTTTGATCTTTTAAGGCACCATCATTAATTTTTTTAACAATAATACCACCTTGTACACCGTATTCCTTTGCTTTTTTAACATCCAGGTTTACAAAATCTGCCCCCAGTTTTGCAGCCGCTTTATCATCCTTTACAATATCAAAATTGCCTAATTTGTTTTTTAAAGTGGCAGATGTGGTGGCGTCTTTACCATTACGGGAGTACAGTACATTAATTTTATCACCCGGTTTAAATCGGGTTACCAACTCCTGCAGTTCGGACGGTAATGTTACCGCTGTACCATTTACGCTTTTGATAATATCGCCTTTTTTAAGTCCGGCTTCCAGCGCTGCACTGCCCGTGGCTACATCTGTAATTACCAGCCCGTCGCCTGTATAATTGAGGGCCATTTTTTCTTTCTGTTCGTTGGGTATATCGTTTGTGTTGGCAGTAGATACACCCAGGTAACCTCTTTGTACGTTGCCATACTTAATCAAATCATCCACCACTTTTTTTACAATATTTACCGGGATGGCGTAAGAATAGCCAGAGTAATAACCGGTGGGTGATGCGATGGCCGAATTAATGCCAATAAGTACCCCATTGGTATTAATTAAAGCACCGCCGCTGTTACCCTGGTTTACAGCTGCATCGGTTTGTATAAACGATTCTACTGGCGAGTTGTTTCGGGTGCCCTTGTTTAAACCCAAGCTACGGGCTTTGGCGCTTACTATGCCTGCTGTTACCGTAGTTTCGAGGTTTAGCGGATAACCAATGGCCAATACCCATTGCCCAATTTTTACTTCATCGGAGTTGCCATATAGCAAAAATGGCAGCCCGCTGGCTTCTACCTTTATTACCGCTAAATCGTAGGCAGGGTCGGTACCAATTACCTTGGCTGTGTACGATTTTTTATTATTTAGTGTTACGGTTAATTCATCCGCATTTTCTACCACATGGTTATTGGTTACAATATACCCGTCCTGGCTTATTATAACACCAGAGCCAGAGGCCCGTTGCTCGGGGATGTATCCATTACCCCTGTTGCCAAAAAACTGGTTAAACAAATCATCATCAAAAAAATCGCTGAAAGGATTTGATGGCCGTTGCTGCCTGGGCAGGTTGTTGCTTACCTGTTTGGCATTTGTTTTAGTTTTTATATGCACCACAGCAGGCAGTGCAGCAGCAGAGGGCTGGGTAAAATCTACCGCACCGGGTGGCAGGTTATTGTCGGTAAGGCCGGCAAATTTATAATTAGATGGGATGTTGCCGGTTTGGCCTGCATAACTGTTGTTGTTTTTTACAAATTTTCCATAACCCCACATTACGGCAAGCGCTGTTATGGCGCTAATAACCACTGTGGATAATACTTGCTTTAATTTCATCTTTAGTAATTTAATTGTTACCAGATATTATTAGTTGACTGCTGGTCAATTTTTGTGCCTGACCATACAAAGTAACATAGCACTGACAAAATGTAATTTACCAAATGCCAGCTTTAACATATAATTAGTAAGACTTTCGTAGATGCTTATAAAGATAACAAAAATTGCATGGTATCCACTCCATCTGCATAGTCTGTAAGGGCAGGGCTTTGTGCTTTACCAAAAGCTATTTGGCTGCCTGCAATACATTGCACACCGGGGTTGTTTTTTAATTGCTCCATCGTTTGCTGCTCACTATCATAAAAGCTGTAGTTAACCTGTGCAATTGGCGAAAACAGGGCTTCGTTTTCTACCAGTAGCGTGGTTTCGTTGGTCATGTAAAAACGATTATTCATAAGCAGCAGCGATAAATTATAATCGTAATTATTGCGGTATTTGTGGTGATCAGAAAAATATCGGTACTGGTGAAACGATTGCAGCAGCGGCACAAAATTGTATTCCTGTGGCACATACAGCTTGGTTACATTGCGGCAGCCAAGGCCAAAAAACTGGTGTATATCGTGTGACAAATTTTCTAAATCGGCGGGGCTTTCGCTGCCAGATAGTAATGCCACCGAGGTTCGGTTGCGGCGGATGATGCTTGGGTATTTTGCAAAGTACTGGTCAAAATACATTGCACTATTATTACTGCCTGTAGCAATATATGCATCGCAACCTTTAAGCATATCCGCAAAGCTTACCAGCTTTTGCAACTCATCGTTCCAGCTGTACATTTTTTGCACCAGGTACTTAAGCAATACATTATCTTTTGATGAAAGTTTAATAAGTTGGCTGTGCCCGCTGACAAACACACATAAAAAATCGTGAAAGCCTACCAGCGGTATATTGCCTGCCATAACAATACCTACTTTTTTGGGGCTGATATTATCATCCAGGTGGTAATGCTGTGCCCATTGCAGCAGTTTATTTTTATCCAGCATTTGGGTAATAATATTATTTACAGACAGGTTGATAAACTCAGGTGTAAACCATCCATTTACCATGCCAGCCCTTGCTTTTGCTTCTTCCCAGGCTGCATCATTGCTTGCCAAATATTCCTTTAGCTGTTGTAATAATTCAATCCGATTTTGTAATTTCATCCTGATAAACTTAATTTGTGCAAACAAAATTCGCATTTCCAAATCTTTAAATCAAAACTAATGGCTATTAAGATTACAGATGAGTGTATCAATTGTGGAGCTTGTGAACCAGAATGTCCGAATAATGCTATTTACGAAGGTGGGGTAGAGTGGGCCGTAGCAGATGGTACTACCGTAAAAGGCACGTTTACTTTACTGGACGGTACAGTGGTAGAGAGTGATGCAAGACAAGCCCCCGTAAGTTCAGACACGTATTATATTACGCCCAATAAATGTACAGAATGCCAGGGTTTTCATGAGGAGCCACAATGTGCGGC
>JBDKJT010000162.1:0-4705 GCA_039796475.1 Bacteroidota bacterium
CATGCACCTAACGTATGCGGATGTGCCAACATAATACAACAAATATTTACAGAAGCAGGTGCGCCACAAGGCGTTTTTCAAACACTTATTATCGACACGCCGGCCGTAGAAAAACTGCTTGCAACAAATATTGTACAAGCAGTAACACTAACAGGCAGCGAAAGGGCAGGCAGCGCAGTAGCAGCACTTGCTGGCAAGCACATTAAAAAATCGTTGCTGGAGCTGGGTGGCTCCGATGCCCTGATTGTATTGCCTGATGCAGATATGCAGGCAGCTGCCACGGTAGCGCTGCAGTCGAGGTTTTTAAATGCAGGCCAGTCATGTATCGGGTCAAAAAGATTCATCGTATTACAGCAGGCAATGGATGATTTTTTGCAGCAGCTTACCCTGCAGTTAACATCGTATACACAGGGCAATCCATTTGCGGCGGGCATAACCACCGGCCCATTAGCAAGGCTTGACTTAGCTGAAAATATCAACCGCCAGTTGCAGCAATCTGTACAGGCTGGTGCACAGCTTATTGCTGGCGGGCAAATGCAGGGCTGCAATTTTACGCCAGCACTGCTGCTAAATGTGCAAAAAGGCATGGCTGCATTTGACCAGGAAACATTTGGGCCATTAGCTGCCGTTATACCTGCTAAAAACGAAGCAGAAGCCATCGCCATTGCCAACGATTCGGAGTATGGGCTTGGCGGTAGTGTATGGACTAAAGATATTGAGCGGGGGATAGCCGTTGCCCGTAAAATAAATACAGGGGCTGTATTTATTAACTCACTGGTAAAAAGCGACCCCCGCCTGCCTTTTGGCGGCATAAAAAAATCGGGCTATGGCCGGGAGTTGGGCAGGCAGGGAATACTAGAATTTGTAAATGCCAAAACCATCGCAGCACAATAGTTTTTTTTGAGATAAGCATTTACAATACAAACAACAGTTATCATTTTATAAAAGCATCATCATTATTATATGACCTCACAACAAATATTAGACAGGCGAAAACAATATGTGCCCAATGCCATTGGCATTTTTAACCCCTCAACAGCAGTAAGTGCCAGCGGCAGTGTAATTATGGATGCCGATGGTAAAGAGATGATTGATTTTGCCGGTGGCATAGGGGTGGTAAATGCAGGCCATTGTCCGCCACCTGTAGTAGCGGCCATTGCTGCACAGGCTGCAAAAATGATTCATTGCAGTTTTAATGTAGCTACTTACGATTTGTACATGCAGCTGGCAGAAAAGCTGGCCACACTTTTTCCGCATGGGGAGCATACCAAGGTGATGCTTACAAACTCGGGTGCAGAAAGTGTAGAAAACGCTATAAAAATTGCCCGGCAGGCTACCGGCCGGCAAGCCATTATTTGTTACGATGGTGCTTTTCATGGACGCACCATGATGGCGATGACGCTTACCTCTAAAGTTGGGTATAAGCTGGGTTGCGGCCCATATGCGCCAGAAGTGTATCGCTTGCCATTTCCGGATTATTATAAGCTGGGCAATGGCCTGCCGGCAGATGATTTTGCAGCCCTGCATTTACAGCAGCTAGAAGATTTTTTTAATACCAACGTGCCCGCCAGCCAGGTGGCAGCAATAATTATTGAACCCGTACAGGGCGAAGGTGGCTTTAATGTAGCACCCAAAAAATACCTGCAAGGCTTAAGGGAATTGTGTACCCGTTATGGCATTTTATTAATACTAGATGAGGTGCAGAGTGGGTTTGGCCGTACTGGCAAATGGGCAGCCTACCAGCATTTTGATGTGCAGCCCGATTTGTCTACCTGGGCCAAATCGATGGGTAGTGGCATGCCCATTGGATGTGTAATAGGCCGTGCCGATGTGATGGACAGTTGCAAACCCTCCACCATTGGCGGTACCTACCCCGGCAACCCCGTTTGCTGTGCCGCAGCTATTGCCACGCTGGATTATATGGAGCAAATAGATATCAATGCATTGGGTGTAAAGGTTGGCAATATTGTACGCAACCGCTTTAATCAATTAAAAGATCAATACACTGCCATTGGCGATGTACGTGGCCTGGGTGCAATGCTGGCTTTTGAGCTGGTTAAAAACAACAATCCCCAGCAGCCAGATGCAGATACCTGTAAAAAATTAATTGCCTACTGTGCAGCCCATGGCCTGGTAGTAATAAGTGCAGGTGTTAATGGCAATATTATACGGGTGCTTAGTCCGCTGGTAATTGAGGAGGCATTGCTAAATAAAGGATTGGATATTATTGAAAACGGATTAAAAGAAATACTGGCATAATTGGGTTGCTAACAGGGTGGCCCACCCCAATGGCTATTTTAAACTATAACAATGAATACACTGCAATATATCAACGGGCAATGGGTGCCCGCAATAGACAACGGCACGTACCAGCTAATTAACCCGGCTACAGAAGAAGTGCTGGAAACGATTAGCTATGCCAATGCAAAAGATTGTATAGCTGCTATAGAGGCGGCGCAGCAGGCTTTTACCAGCTGGAGCAAAACCACTCCTTACACCCGTGCTGCTATCTTAAAAAAAGCAGCGGATATTATTCGTGACAGGGTAGATACATTGGCAAAAGATATGGTGCTGGAAAGCGGCAAACCCCTTGCAGAAGCAAAAGGCGAGTGGCAGGTAGCTGCTAATCTTTTTGAGTGGTATGCAGAAGAATGCAAAAGAAGCAACGGCAAAACCATTGTTACCAACCGGCCAGATAAACGCAGCTATACCATTTGGCAGCCCATGGGGGTTATTGGAGTAATTACCGCCTGGAATTTTCCGGCGTATAACCCTGCCCGTGCCTGGGCGGCCGCTTTGGCGGCCGGGTGTACCGTGGTGGCAAAACCATCAGAAAGTACACCCTATGCTGGTGTGCATATGGCTAAGGCATTGATAGATGCAGGCCTGCCTGCTGGTGTATTAAACTTGCTTATTGGCGATGCTGCTGCTATAGGTGAGGCAATGCTTAACCACCCTCATCTTAAAAAAATAAGTTTTACAGGCAGCACCCGGGTAGGCAAATTACTGATGGATGCTGCATCCCGTACGCATACCAAATTATCGCTTGAGTTAGGCGGTAATGCACCCGTATTAATTTTTGATGATGTAGCGGTGGATGCATTGGCCAAAGCCGCCAGCATAGCAAGATTTAGAAACAACGGGCAGGTATGTATTGCACCGCAGCGGTTTTATGTACACAAAAATATTTACCAGCAATTTAGCGAAGCTGTGGCTGGCTATGTAGCACAATTAAAAGTGGGCAGTGGTTTTGAAGAAGGCGTAAGCCTGGGCCCATTGATTACCCAAAAACAGCAGCAAACTGTGCAACAGTTGCTGGATACTGCAAAGGCAGAAGGCGCAAATATATTAACCGGTGGTAACCCGGCTGGTGGCAAAGGCTATTTTATTCAGCCGGCTGTGGTAGCTAATTTAAACCAGCAATCGAGCCTGGCACGCAACGAAATATTTGGCCCGGTGCTGCCCCTGTTTGAGTTTGATACTTTTGAAGATGCCATTGCCAAAGCCAATGATACTGAGTATGGATTGGCGGCTTATGTTTTTACCAATAATATTAAAACAGCCATGCATGCATCGGAGCAACTGCATTTTGGCATGGTGGGTATTAACGAGTGGGCGCCACATGGCACCGAATCGCCTTTTGGCGGTTGGAATTACAGTGGCCAGGGACACGAAAGTGGCAGCGAGGGATTGTATGAGTACATGGAGAAAAAACTGGTAAGCTTTGGTAGCTTATAAAGGCCCATTTGCCTAATGGCTGCATAGTGCTGCTGTTGTACAAGTGTGCGACGCCACCCATGTTGCAAGGTGCTAAAAGGCTGGGTACAAAAAATATATTTATGCATCATTACGGTATCATATCATTAGTGCCGCCACTTATAGTGGTAATTATAGCCATCCGCACAAGGCTGTCGCTGGAGCCACTAATTATTGGTTGCCTGGTGGGCTACATAATTATTGCCAAAACCAATTTTTTTACGGCCATTATCGAATCGTTTACCCGGGTAATGCAAAACGAATTGATGGTGTGGGTAATGATGGTATGTAGCCTGTACGGCGCTTTAATTAACCTGATGATACGTAGCGGTGGTGTGCTGGCTTTTGGTAATTATATGCTTAAGTATGCTGGCAGCCGTAAGCGCTCGTTACTGGGTACCTGGTTGTTTGGTAGTTTTTTGTTTGTAGATGATTACCTCAATGCACTTACAACAGGCACCACCATGAAAAAAATAACCGATCATCACCGGGTGCCACGGGAGTTACTGGCTTTTACGGTAAGCTCTACCGCCGTGCCGGTATGTGTAATAGTGCCGATAAGTACCTGGGTAATTTTTGTGGGCAAGCTGCTGGAAGATAGTAAGCTGGTGCCTGCTGGTAAGGGCATTGCCAGCTACCTGCACATTATTCCTTTTATTTCTTATGGGTGGATACAATACCTGATGGTGCCCTTGGTGGCGCTGGGTATAATACCCATTATTGGTAAAATGAAAAAAGCCAACCAGCGTGCTGCCAGCACCGGCCAGTTGATACCGGATGGATCGGAAGAATTTAAAACCGAAGTGGAAGTGTTTGATGAGCATAAGCAAGCCAGTATTTGGTACCTCATATTGCCGATTGCTGTACTGATAGCCGCCACTATTTTTTTTGATTTGGATGCGTTAAAGGGTGTAATAGTAGCACTGCTGTTTACCATTGGTTATTACAC
>JBDKJT010000163.1:0-2953 GCA_039796475.1 Bacteroidota bacterium
ATGACGTTTCCTTTTAACCAGGCTAAACCACGCTGGAGTATGTGGCTGCTAAAAACCAAAATACTTCCCTGGCTGTATTGGAATAAGATTATAAAAGGTACCGCATAACAATGTGTAAAAAGCCTGGCCTTGCTGCTGGCAGTAGCAAAGCACTGCTGTTTCAAAAAAAGCTGCGTCATTTTTTATTTTTATCAATTTCTACACAATGAGCAATTAGTTATTAAACATAAAAACCATCAATATGAAAAAAAATATTGGAAACGCAGATCGCATAATACGGTTGCTGCTGGCAGCAGTATTTATAGCCCTATACTTTACCCAAACAGTTACCGGCACAGTGGGGATAGTGCTGCTGGTACTGGGTATAATATTTGCCCTTACAAGTGCAATAAGTTTTTGTCCTTTATATACATTGATTGGTATCAATACCTGCCCTGCCAAAAAATAATGCCCGCAGCATAATATTATTATCCAAAAACCCAACGATTGAGCAGCATTTAGCTGCTCTTTTTTGTAACCTTTGTTACCATCTACCGCACAAGGGCAGCCTATTTTTGTAAAATAAAAAATGAAAAACAGTATCTTTTATAACTGGACAATTGGCAGGGCTATAAGATTAGCAGCAGGCACGGGCATAATAATACAAGGCATAATGGCTACCGATATACCACTGGTAATAATAGGATTGATATTTGCATTAATAGCCCTGTTTAATTCAGGATGCTGTGCTGGCACTTGCAGCAATACAGCATCAACATCCGCCAGCAACAACAAAAAAAACAGCAGCTATGAAGAAGTGGTTTAATCACAACAAACTATCTATAGCAGGTGCAATGGCAGGCGCAATAGCAGGCTTTGCATATTGGAAATTGGTAGGTTGTAACAGCGGCACCTGCATGATTACTTCCAAACCCATTAACAGTACCATTTATGGCGCTACCATAGGAGCATTGCTGCTCAGCAGTTTTAACAACAACAAACCTGCATCATCTAAAAAAAACGATCATGACATTTAACGAAATGATACAATCCGACAAACCCGTACTGGTAGATTTTTTTGCAGAGTGGTGTGGGCCTTGTAAAATGATGGCTCCCATTTTAAAAGAAGTAAAACAAGAAGTGGGTGATAGTGCCAGCATTATTAAAGTAGATGTAGACAAAAACCCAGCGGCTGCCAGCGCCTACCAGGTACAGGGTGTGCCCACACTTATTTTATTTAAAAATGGCCAGGTACTTTGGCGGCAAAGTGGCGTAGTGCCAAGGCAGGGCCTGGTAGGAATAATAAAAAAATTTAGCTAGCAGCTTTGCTGTTTGCCACAATCATAAAAAGTAAAAAAAATGAATATACTGCAAAAACTTTTTGGTGCCGCACCTGTACAAAACCTGCAGGAGGCAATAGCGCAGGGTGCATTGTTGGTGGATGTAAGATCTCCCGGTGAATTTGCACAAGGCCATGTAAAGGGCTCGGTGAATATACCGGTAGAAACGGTAGCAAACAATATACAGCAATTTAAAAACCATCCTGCCATTATTGTTTTTTGCAGAAGCGGCAATCGTAGCAGCATGGCAAAATCAATACTGGAGCAACATGGATTTACCAATGTTATAAATGCAGGCACCTGGAATACGGTGGCCAGCTATGTAAAGTAAATATTGAACTAAACACTACATACACACATGAGTTTTATTGAATGGATTAAACAACCCTGGCCATGGTACGTGGCAGGCCCACTGATAGGGCTAACCGTACCCACTTTATTAATTATTGGCAATAAATCCTTTGGCATCAGCTCGTCATTGCGACATATTTGTGCTGCCTGCATACCAGCAGGTATCCCGTTTTTTAAATACAATTGGCGCAAGGAGTGGTGGAATTTATTTTTCGTAGCCGGCATTTTTATTGGCGGCATTATAGCAGCTAAACTGTTGGCTAATCCACAATCAATAACCGTAAATCCTTCGTTAAGCAACGAATTAGCTGGCTATGGCATTACCGATTATAGTGGTTTGCTGCCCGTGCAATTATTTAACTGGCCTGCCCTGCTTACCATCCGTGGTTTGCTGATGATGGTAGGCGGTGGTTTTTTGGTAGGCTTTGGTACCCGGTATGCCGGTGGCTGTACCAGCGGCCACGCCATCATGGGGCTATCTACCCTGCAATGGCCATCGTTGGTAGCTACCTGTTGCTTTATGATTGGCGGTTTTGTGATGGCCAACTTAATACTTCCATTTATTTTATCGTTTTAAAAAACATGCATGAAAACAATTACCGAAACAAATACAGATTTTGAAGTACGCTCGTTAGATACCATTTGCATTAGCAGCAGTAATCAACAACCAGCTCCCTGGTATCACCATATAAAATATCTTTTTATTGGCGTACTGTTTGGGATAATATTTGTAAAAGCAGAGATTATAAGCTGGTTTAGGATACAAGAAATGTTCAGGCTGCAAAGCTTTCACATGTACGGCGTTATTGGCAGCGCTATAGTAGTAGGCATAATTAGTGTATGGCTTATAAAAAAGTTGGGCATTAAAACACTCAGCGGCGAAATAATTGAATTTCATCCCAAAAAATTTAATAAAGGCCAAATATATGGCGGCTTGTTATTTGGCTTTGGTTGGGCTATCACAGGCGCTTGCCCTGGTCCATTATTTGCACAAATTGGCACCGGGTTTACCGTAGTGCTGGTAACGCTTGCCAGCGCAATAGCCGGCACCTGGGTATATGGCCTGGCAAGAGAAAGATTGCCACATTAAATGCCTGTCTGGTGCAACATACCGGAATTATTTAAATAAATTTGAACTGCTTGTTTAAACCAACCACCGGCATGAGTTTAGAAAATTTTAAAAATGTTTTTGAGCCAAAACTATTACAGGAAATACAGCAGTTTGGCATTTGGCAAAATTTTAAAGAAGGAGATCTTATCATGGACTATGGTAAGTACATCCG
>JBDKJT010000164.1:0-28717 GCA_039796475.1 Bacteroidota bacterium
TGCAGCAGTAAGATACCTGTGTAGCAGAGCTAAAGCTCTATGCCGTTTTTGCAGAGAGCCATATTTCTTTTGCAAACAAGCTTATTCCTTTTGCAGGTAACCATATTTGGTTTGCAACCAACCATATCTCCTTTGCAAGCAGCTATATTTCGCTTGCAAGCAACCATATTCCTTTTGCAGGTAACCTTATTTCGCTGGCTAGCCATCCCTTAAATAGGGCAAGGGCTATTTTTTTTGTTAATGGTTGATGTAGGCCAGGTGCTTAGCTCCCGCCCGGTTGCTGCAAAGCAGGCTGGTTAGTGTACAATTTGTTGTAACAGCAGCTTTATTACCAGTGTAGAGTCGGGGTGGGTATTGGCCGGGTAAAATGTTCTTTTTACTAAATGTGGCGGGGCAATAATCTCTTTTATTTCGCCCTGTTGCATACCTCTAAGGGCTTCATCTACCGCAAGGGTGGCCTGGCCTGCGCCAATGGTAACGGGTACAGGGTTGCCCTTTTTTTCGTTGCTGTACAATACGGTGCCATTGCGGTAGCTGGTGGTTTCACGTAGTAATATTTGCTGGCCGGGCCGGGCTTTGGGGCCATGCCCTTTTTGCAATACCCGGTATTGCAGGCCGGTGGGGCTTTGGTACAGTTTGCCGGTGCTGCAGCCATTTATTACCATCAAAAAGCAAAGGGCTGTTGCAGTTATCTTCATACAATGCTGTTTACAATAAGGCCAGGTTATTCATGCGCCGGGTAAGGGTTGCCACGGTGGCAAGTGTTGCAAGTTATCATGTTCATCAGGTAGCCCGGCCGCCGGGTGCTATCTTGCTTAAAATGGGTTTTATTAATATCAATGGTAAGCCGTATCATATGCCTGGCTTCATCCTTCATGCCATTTTCTCCAGCAAAGTCCAGCGGGCTGCTGCCGGCCGGTGCCAGCCCGGCAAGGTCGGTTGCTTTATTATGGCAAAAATCGCAGGATACCTTTAGCGCTTTATTGTAAGTGTTCATCAGGCTGTCAAGCGTTTTTTCGCTGATGTCCTGCGGTAATACCTGCAGGTTTTTATAAGGGCGGGCAGGTGGTTGTATAGCAGCGGTGCCCAGTATTATAATGGCTGCCAGCAGCAGGGTGGTTGCCATTGTTTTGTAGCGTTGTATCATAAATGTAATATACCCGTTACCGGGCATTTTGTTTTTTGTGCCAAAAATAATACGATAAGATGCCGGGTACTATCCACAGCAATAAAAAAAGCATACGGGGGTCTACGGCTTTGGCCACGGCAATACCAGAATAAATAGCGCCTGCCAAATCAAAAAACAACCCGGCGTAAGCCCACTCTTTCAGTCTTTTAAAACCCGGCACCAGTAGTGTAAGGCTGCCCAGCAGCTTAGCCACTCCAATAAACGGTACAAAATAAACGGGGTAGCCCAATACCTCATGCATAAATTTTACCGAGTCTTCTTGCTGGGCAATATTGGGTATGGCAGTAAAAATCATAAGCCCTGCAAACAAAATGGTAAATATCCAGTAAAGCAGGTTGGTGGTTTTTGTGGTCATATTCAGGTTTTGTGTTTTAGCAATTATGATTGGGAATGATTGATCATCCAGTTAATACCAAACTTATCGGTAAAGCTGCCAAAATAAGCACCCCAAAACATATCCTGCAGTGGCATGCTGATGGTACCCCCGGCAGATAAAGCATTAAACAGCCGGTTGGCTTCATCCCGGCTGCCGGGTTCAATATTAATATGCATGTTATTGCCGGCGGCAACGGTAAAGCCCATTTCGGCAGGGGCATCGGTACCCATTAGTACATGGCCACCGGTAATGGGCAACTCCACATGTAGTACCATGTTTTTTAATGCTTCCGACATGGGCGGCGTATCGGCCGATACCGGCATCTCTCCAAAACGCATGATGCCCGGCGCATTAAAACGGCTGTTAAACACCTGCTGATAAAAATTAAACGCCTCCTCGGTATTGCCGGCAAAATTTAGGTAAGTACTTACTCCGGGTGGTGGCTGCTGTGCCATAGTAGTGTTGTTTATTGTTAGATAAAAAAATACTGGTTAAGTTACAAGATACCGCAAACCTTTATAGCTGGGCAAACTAAAGTTAATGGATGCTAACTAATTGGCCATCTACTTTATGGCAGGCGGCAGTAGTGCGTAAATAAAGCAGGGCATAATGCCAATCGTTTTTTATTTTTAACCAAACAACCAATTATGATAGAAAAAATTCCCCTCGAAAATTTTTTGATAATAGACATCGAAACCGTTTCGGAGCAAAAAGAGTTTGCCTCTTTGACGCCTGAGTGGCAATATTTGTGGGAAGAAAAAGTACGCAATTCCCGGCCAGATGATTTAACGGCGGAAGCATATTATCCGCAGCGTGCCGGTATTATGGCCGAGTTTGCTAAAGTAGTATGTATTAGCATGGCTTACTTTAAAAAGCAGGAGGCCGGCTGGCAACTAAGGGTAAAATCGGTATACGGGCATGATGAAAAAACGCTGCTGCAAAACTTTGTGCAAATGGTAAACCAGCTGGAAGCAGCCAATAATAAATGGAGTTTTACAGGGCATAATATCAAAGAGTTCGACATCCCTTTTTTATGCCGCAGGCTGCTCATTAATGGGCTGGGCATACCCGCCTACCTTGATTTTCAAAACATGAAGCCCTGGGAAACAAATATGGTAGACACTTTTCAGTACTGGCGTTTTGGAGATTATAAAAATTATACTTCTTTAAAATTACTGGCGGCTGCCATGGGCGTGCCATCGCCTAAAGATGATATTGATGGCAGCATGGTAGGGCATGTGTATTGGCAGGAGCAAAACCTGCAACGCATTGTTACCTATTGCCAAAAAGATGTGGTAACGGTAGCCAATCTTATCCTTAAGTTTAAGCACCTGCCATTGCTTACCAGCGAGCAGGTATTGCTGGCCGGTGGGTAACGCTATTCAATCAATGCTGCAAGGCTGCTGCTTATATACCTGCTGCACAATACAGCAAGTATCGGGTTTTTCTGCATTTACAGCCATCTATTTTTGCAATGTATTTTTTGTTAGCAATATTTTTTTTTAAAGAATACAATGCTTAAAATTTATGCACATTCAAAGCAATACATCCATACTCTACTTTGGTACACCCGTAATACTTATCAGTACCGTTAATGCGGATGGCACCTATAATTTAGCGCCATTTTCATCCGTTTTTTGGTTAGGTTGGCGATGTATTATTGGCATTAGCAAAAGCGCTAAAACCGCCGAAAATTTATTACGCACCAAAGAGTGTGTAGTTAACCTTCCTTCGGTAAATGAAGTAGCCGCCGTAAATCGTCTGGCGTTAACCACCGGTACTTTTCCCGTGCCACCACAAAAAGTAGCAAAGGGATATACTTATGCAGGTGATAAATTTAAATTAGCCGCACTTACCCATCAACCATCCACTTTACTTACAGCTCCAAGGGTATTGGAGTGCCCAATACAAATGGAAGCAAAGGTTGCTGCTGTATGGAATGTTGGAGAAGATGATGAAAAGCTTAAAGGAAGAATACTGACAATCGAATTAGATGTTTTAAAAGTTCATGTAGAAGAAACTGTTATAATGGATGGTAACCCCGACAAAGTAGACCCCGATAAATGGCGGCCATTGTTAATGAGTTTTCAGCATTTTTATGGGTTAAATGCTAAATTGGGTATATCAAACCTGGCATCAATTTCCGAACACCTGTATCAAATGAAAAAGTAATTGGCAGGCGCATTGTTTTAGGCCGATAAGATTTTGTAAACTACTAAAAACGGTAGCTGCGCCACAGCAGGCATCCATTTTAGCTAACCTAAAATATTACCGGCGGTTGCCCCTAACACTATATTATTTTACTATTGCAATAGCAATAGGTGGCCGTTAATACCATTAATCATATATCAGGTATTTAGCCCGTATTTTTTTAAATTCAGTAAGGGCGGGTTGCCAGCTTTGCCTTATTTGTGCTTCGGTTTGGCCTGCTTTTATTTGCTGCATCAGCACATCGTTACCTGCCAGTTTATTAAAAAAATTATTCTTTAAAAAAAAGCTGTCCTTACCCGGAAAAAGCTGGTAAGCCTGCAGCAGGTAGCTTAGCTGTAATTGATTATTTACCTGCTTACGCACCTGCTCGTTGCTGCCATTTATAAACCAGCCATAACATTGCTGGTAAAAGCACTTGCTGTTTTTAGCACCCTCGTTGGGCGCCGGGGTAAAACGATAAAGGGTAGATGGTAATGCAGGATGCCCAAATAGTTGAAAAGGGTAGTTGGTGCCGCGGCCTTCGCTTAATACCGTACCCTCAAACAGGCAGGTGGATGGATACAGGTAAATAGCCTGCATGTTTTTTAAATTGGGCGATGGGTTTACAGGCAACAGGTATTGGCTGCTATGGGTGTAGTTTTTGCATTTAATAAACTGTACATGAAAAGGCGTGTCTGCTGTGGGTTGCGTGGTAATATTGTACGCATGTATGGCATTGGCTTTTGCCGATAGCCATTGTTCTCCCATCAGCATACGGGCATATTCGGCCATGGTCATGCCGTATACAATGGGTATGGGCTGCATACCAATAAAGCTGCTGAATTTTTTATCCAGCACCGGCCCATCTATGTAGCCGCTGTTAGGGTTGGGGCGGTCTAATATCAGCAGTGGTTTATGGTTTTCCAGGGCGGCCTCCAGTACATACTCCAGCGAGGAGATGTAAGTGTAAAAGCGTACGCCCACATCCTGTATATCAAACAGTATAACATCTACATCACTTACATCTGCAGCAGTGGGTTTTTTATGATTGCCATACAGGCTTACAATGGGTATGCCTGTTTGTTTGTCTACCGCATTGCCAATAGCTTCGCCAGCATTAGCGGTACCCCTGAAACCATGTTCGGGCCCAAATATTTTTACTATATGGATGCCACTTTTTATCAGCGTATCTACCAGGTGGCTGCCTTTTACAACGCTGGTATTGTTGGCAAATACAGCTACTTTTTTACCTTTTAACAGGGGCAGGTATACCTCCATTCGTTCAGCCGCAGGTATAATAGTGGTAGTAGCCGGGCTGTTGCCGTTGGGCTTGCTTTGTGCACAGGCGGCCATGCTAAAGGTCAGCAATAGGGCAAGGGCAATAGAGGATAAATGCTTCATCCGGTAAAGTTCAACAAAACAATTTAATTCTTTGATGTGGGTTTTAAATTTTAACTTGCGCCCCTGTTGTAACGGCCATTTACCTGCTCTTTTTAATGCAGCACAGCGCTAAAAATGTACAAGTGAGTGACACAACAATGCTGGTAAAAGTTTACCAGCTGATAACAAAAACTTTTAAAAAAATTTTCCTGTCTCCATAAGGGCAGGTGCAAACAACAACAACTATGGCACAAGTAAAAAGTGGCGATACCGTAAAGGTGCACTACACCGGAAAACTAACAAGTGGCGAGCAGTTTGATTCATCTGCCGGCAGAGAACCGCTGGAGTTTACCGTGGGTGCAGGCCAAATGATTAAAGGGTTTGATGCGGCTATGCCGGGTATGACGGTAGGTGAAAAAAAAACCATTAATATCGCTGCTGCTGATGCGTATGGCGAAAAAGACCCCAATGCAGTAATTGAATTTCCGCTGGCCAATGTGCCCGAAGATATGAAGCTTGAAAAAGGCATGCAGCTTACCCTTAGCAACCAGCATGGACAGCCTTTTCCGGTAGTGGTTACAGAGGTAAAAGAAGAAGTGGTGATACTGGATGCCAACCATTTTTTAGCTGGCGAAGAGCTGGTGTTTGATATTGAGCTGGTAGAAATAGTATAATACCTTATAGCTTATAAAAAAGGCGGCCTGCATTGCAGGCCGCCTTTTTTATAAGCCTGGCAAGGGTAGTATTTTTATTGTGTAATATTGCAGCCTGCCTTGCGGCAAAACGTTTATCAATTACCCATTTGCTATGATATATATAAGCCCCGATATGGTTGCCGAGCGCCTGCTACGGTATGTACAGGTAGATACCCAAAGCAACCCCGAAAGTGATACATACCCCAGTACCGAAAAACAAAAAAATCTTAGTAAGCTGTTGCTGCAAGAGCTGCAGGGCATGGGTATTACGCAGGCACATACCGACGAGTATGGGTATGTATATGCCACCATACCTGCCAATAGCAGCAAACCCAATATACCGGCTATTTGCTTTTGTGCACATGTAGATACCGCCCCTGATTGCAGTGGTACGGGTGTAAAGCCAATACACCACCGGTATTACGATGGAAAAGATATTGTACTGCCAGATGATACCACGCAGGTGCTGAGCGTACAGCAGTCGCCCTATTTAAAAGAGCATATTGGCAGCGGTATTATTACCGCCAGCGGCAGCACACTGTTGGGTGCCGATGATAAAAGTGGGGTAGCGGCAATTATGGAGGCGGCGTTGTTTTTGTTGCAAAATCCTTCCATCAAACATGGCGATATAAAAATATTGTTTACACCTGATGAAGAGGTAGGCAAAGGCACTGCTAAAGTAAATATGCAGCAATTGGGTGCCCGGTTTGGCTATACACTGGATGGCGGCGAGGCAGGCAGCCTGGAGGATGAAACCTTTAGTGCCGATGGCGCCACCATTACCATACAGGGCATTATTGTGCACCCCGGGTATGCAAAAGATAAATTGGTAAATGCATTAAAAATAGCAGGCGCTATACTAAACGCTTTGCCACAAAATGAGTGGAGCCCCGAAACTACTTCGGGTAAGCAGGGCTTTGTGCATCCTGTGGCTGTTAATGGTATTGCCGAAAAAGCCAGCATACAATTTATTGTTCGAGACTTTACCACACAAGGGTTGCAGCAGCACCACCAGCGCCTGCAGCAATTGGCAGCAGCAGTAGTGGCAGGGTTTAACGGTGCCAGCATGGAGTACAGTATACAGGAGCAATACCGCAATATGAAACAGGTGCTGGATGAGCACCCGCAGGTGGTGGCGTATGCTAAAGAAGCCATACAGCGTGCCGGGCTGCAGGTAAAAAACGAAAGCATCCGGGGTGGTACCGATGGCAGCCGGTTTAGCTATATGGGTATGCCCTGCCCCAATATTTTTACAGGCATGCAAAATATACATAGCAAGCTGGAGTGGGTAGGCACAAAAGATATGGCCAAAGCTGCCGAAACCATTGTGCACCTGGCAATGATTTGGGAACAAAGAAGTTAAACAAGGCGGCTATTTAAAAACCCCCTATCTTCAAATAAAATTTTTTACATATGGATTTCTTAAAAGAGTATTGGTTTTTAATACCAATTTTATTGATTGTTTCCAGCGGCTTATTTACCATTAACCAGGGTACCATTGGCGTTATTACCCGCCTGGGTAAATATGCTGGTATTAAAAGACCCGGGTTAAACTGGAAAATTCCTTTTATCGACCAGATTTACAGAAGAGTAAGTATCCAAAACCGTTCGGTGGAGCTGGAGTTTCAGGCAGTAACGGTAGACCAGGCCAATGTGTATTTTAAATCGATGCTGCTGTACTCGGTACAAAACGAAAATGAAGATACCATCCGTAAGGTGGCATTTAAATTTATCAGCGATAAAGATTTGATGCAGGCTTTGGTACGTACCATTGAGGGCAATATCCGTGCATTTGTTGCCACCAAAAGACAATCAGAAATTTTGGGATTGAGAAGAGATATTGTAGAATTTGTTAAAGAGCATGTAGATGCATCGCTGGAAGATTGGGGCTATCACCTGCAAGATTTGCAAATAAACGATATTACGTTTGACCAGGCTATTATTGATAGTATGAGCAAGGTGGTGGCCAGCACCAACTTAAAAGCCGCTGCCGAAAATGAAGGACAAGCTTTGCTGATTACTAAAACAAAAGCAGCAGAAGCCGAGGGTAATGCCATTAAAATTGCAGCAGAAGCCGAAAGGCAGGCGGCACAATTGCGTGGGCAGGGTGTGGCTTTGTTTAGAGAAGAAGTAGCCAAGGGTATGAGCCAGGCTGCCGAACAAATGAAGCAGGCCAACCTTGATACCAACGTAATATTATTTAGTATGTGGACGGAAGCCATTAAAAATTTTGCTGAGTATGGCAAAGGCAATGTAATATTTTTAGATGGCAGCGCCCAGGGTATGGAAAACACCATGAAGCAGTTGATGGCAATGATGCAACTGCCCGAAAAAAAATAAACAACCTTAACGGTACTATTAAAAGTAAAGCCTGCATTAGCAGGCTTTACTTTTAGTTTAACATTTTTTTACGGCAGGTACACAATGGTTTTAGTTTTTAGCAACACATCTTGCAGCATGTTGGCATAATAATCGTATAGCTCAATCAATAAAAAATTACATTTGCCCTAAATCATTAAACCGATGTTTGATATTTTATTACAGGCAGACACACTTAGCAAGGCAGCAGACGCAACCGCAAAGGTAGAGTCGGTATGGAGTTTACTCAGCAAGGGTGGTCCGCTGATGATACCACTTGGCTTATTATTTACTGCTGCCGTTTTTGTTTTTTTAGAAAGGCTGATGGTGATCCGCAAGGTATCTCGCCTGGAAGATAATTTTATGAGCATCATCCGGGATAATATTGTAAGCGGTAATGTATCTGCAGCCCGTAGCCTGGCAAAAAATACCGATAATCCCGTAGCAAGGATGATTGATAAAGGCATACAACGCATTGGTAAGCCCATTGATGCCATCGAAAAAAGTATGGATAATGTAGGCAAGCTGGAGATGTATAAAATGGAAAAAAATCTTTCTATCCTGGCAGTGATATCCCGTATTGCACCCTTGTTTGGTTTTGTGGGTACTATTATTGGGCTGGTATTGCTGTTAAAAGAATTTGCCACTATCAGCAACCCATCGGTAAGCCAAATAGCAGATGCGATGTATGTAAAACTCATTACCTCTGCCAGCGGTTTAATCATTGGTATGCTGGCTTATCTTGGATACAGCTACCTGGATACGCAAATAAACCGTACCGCCAACCGGATGGAAGCTGCCAGCAATGAGTTTATTGATATACTACAAGAACCCACAAAATAAATTGCGGCAGGGTAGCCGTTTAAACATTGCAACGATCGTACAATGAGTCTTCGTAAAAACAGGTTAAGGGATAATCACAGCGAAGTGGATGCAGGTCCGCTCAACGATATCCTTTTTATATTACTCATGTTTTTTTTAATGATCTCTACACTGGCCAATCCCAATGTAATAAAGATGAGTGTGCCCAGGGCTAAGAGCGATACCAAAACCAAGCAAAGTGTAGTGGTAAGTGTAGATAAGCAAAAAAATTTTTATGTAGGTGCCAAAAGAGTAGTGCCCGACTCTTTAGAATCTGCCTTGCGTAAATACATTAATGAAGGCGACAGCATTAAGCCCGCCGTAGTAATCAATGCAGATTCTGCCAGTAATTGGGGCGAAGTAGTAAGAGTGATGAAGGTAGCCCGAAAACTGGGTGCAACTACATCGGCTACCGTTAGCGGTACTGAGTAGCTTTTATCATCCTGTTTTTTCCAAACATATCTTGCTTTAGTGCTGCCGCTTTAAAAAATTTTGCCAGGGCATGCTGGGTTGCATTGGCAAACTCTTCATGCGTTTCTGCAAATACCTTACCATCCGGGTTTAAATGATTGGCTGCAAAGCGGGCTATTTTTTCGTAAAACAATAAAGGGGAGTGATCGGGTACAAACAATGCGGTACCGGGCTCAAACAGGGTAACATTTTTATCGAGGCGGCTTTTTTCTTCCAGTGGTATATAGGGTGGATTACTAACGATAACATCATAACTGCCAAGGTTAGCCCAAGCTGCTTCATTTAAAAAATCAAGCTGTATCCAGTTAATCCTTGCGTCCTGGTCAATAGCATTGTCTTTTGCAGTAGCTAAAGCCTCAGTACTAATATCTATGGCGGTTACCGTGGCGTGCGGTATTTTTTTTTGCAGGGTAATGGCAATGCAGCCGCTACCGGTACCAATATCTAAGATACTTAATGCAGGCTGTTTGTTGCAATCGGCAATAATCCATTCTACCAGTTCTTCGGTTTCGGGCCTTGGTATTAGTACATGGCTATTTACTTTTAGGCGCATGCCATAAAACCATGCTTCGCCCAGCACATACTGCACCGGCTCATGCTGCAGCAGGCGATGCAGGGCTTTATTAAGGCACTCCAGTTGTGATGGGGTAAGCAGTAATTCGGGGTGTCTTAGTATATCTGACCGCTTTAGCGAAACCTTGTTTTCAAATACCCATCCTGCAATTACCGACGCCTCATCCAGCGCATAAATGGTTTGTAATTTTTGCAGGTAGTAACGGTAGTATTCTTTAATGGTCATTGGCGCAAACTTAGTTTTATTTTTTTAGCTGATTGCTGCTTATTTTTGGCAGATGGCGGCACCCGAACAGTATATGCAACGCTGCCTGCAACTGGCTTTGCTGGGCGCAGGTACAGTAGCACCCAACCCAATGGTGGGGGCTGTACTGGTATATAACGATACCATTATAGGAGAAGGCTGGCACCAGCAATACGGCCAGGCGCATGCAGAGGTAAACTGCCTTCATAGCGTTACGGATAACAACCGGGCACTCATCAATAAAAGTACATTGTATGTATCGCTGGAGCCCTGTGCACATTTTGGTAAAACACCACCCTGTACCGACCTCATCATTGCAAATAAGATACCAACAGTTGTAATTGCATGTACCGATCAAAATATACAAGTAAATGGCAAAGGTATCAGCCGGCTAAAAGCTGCAGGTATTAACGTTATTACGGGTGTATTGGAAAATGAAGCGATGGCACTCAACCGCCGTTTTTTTACATTTAATACACAGGCCCGGCCTTATATCATTTTAAAATGGGCGCAAAGCAGCGATGCAAAAATTGCGGGGGCTGTTAACACCGCCCGTTTGCATATCAGTAATAATGTATCTAACAGGCTGGTACACCAATGGCGAAGCCAGGAGGCGGCCATTATGGTGGGTACCAATACTGCTTTGTACGATAACCCATCACTTACCACCCGCCTTTGGCCGGGTAAAAATCCTGCAAGGATTTTGCTGGATAGCAACCTGCGTATTGCCGCCGCACATCAGCTGCTGGATGATGCAGCACCCACCATCGTTTTTAATAGCAAAAAAGAAGGGCAGGAGGGTAATATTAATTTTTGCAAAATTGCATTTGATCAAACCATGTTACCAACCTTGCTTGCCAAACTGCATACACTTAATATACAAAGTGTATTGGTTGAAGGGGGCGCCCGCCTGCTGCAAAGTTTTATAGATGCCGGCTATTGGGATGAGGCCAGGGTAATTGTAAATACCACACTGGTGGTGGGTGAGGGTGTGGCAGCACCTGTATTAAAAAATTATCGCACTGCCGGCACTCAACATTTGTTAACCGATACCATTTATAATTATCAACCGCTATAATACAACGGTACTGTACATGATTAACCAAGCCGCAAACGAAAAAACATTTTATTACAGCATTGATAAAACAGGCTTTGCCGAGTTTAAAGACAGGGGCAGCAAGTTTATAGCATACGTATATCCCATAGCCACTACCGACGATTTTAAAAAGCACCTGCAGCAGTTAAAAAAAGAGCATCCCAAAGCTGTACACCATTGTTTTGGTTACCGCATAGGTACTGATGGTAACAACTTTAGGGTAAGTGATGATGGAGAACCCTCCGGTTCGGCAGGCCGGCCCATACTAGGCCAGCTGGATAGCAAAGAAATTACCAACGCTGCAGTAATTGTGGTAAGGTATTTTGGCGGCACTTTACTGGGGGTGCCGGGTTTAATCAATGCGTATAAAACTGCCGCCGCACTGGCCTTGCAAGTTGTGCCGATAGTGCAAAAACAAATTGAAATACCATACACACTACAGTTTGATTATACACAAATGAACGAGGTGATGATGGTAATAAAGCAATACAATTGCACAGTGCAAAGCCAGGAGTTGCAGTTGTTTTGCATTATGCAGGTAGGGGTGCCGGTTAACCGGCAGCAAGAGGTATTGTACAAGCTAAGCGACCTGCAAGGATTGGTGGTAGAAAAAATAAAATAAAGCCATGGATATTGAAGCACTGAGGGAGTATGTATTGCAAAAAGAAGCCGTAACAGAAGGTTTTCCATTTGGCGATACAGTGATTGTTTACAAAGTAAATGGCAAAATCTTTTTACTGGTGCCGCTGGATGTACAACCCCTGCGCTTTAATGTAAAATGCCATCCTGATAAAGCAATTGAACTAAGGGAGCAATATCCTAGCAGCGTGCTGCCCGGCTATCATATGAATAAAACACATTGGAATACGGTAGTGGCCGATGGTGGTGTTTCTAATAAATTATTGCTGGCAATGGTAGATGATTCTTACAATCTAGTGTATAAAAAAAAGAAGTAAACTGCCTGTAAATATGTTGTAAGCTATAGTACTTCCAGGCTCGTTTGGCAGCAGGCAAATTACTTTGTTTGATATTTCCAGTTACGGGTTTTTCCCAAGGCAATCCACTCCAGCGCCTGTGCCATTCGTTTTTGTGCGGTGGCTTCGGTTTTAGCGTCGGTTATCCATTGCACATACTCTTTTTTTTGTGCGTTGGTAAATTTTTCAAATACCAATTTTGCTGTTTTATTACAGGCCAGGGCTTTTAAAAAATTGGCAGGTATTTTAATGGGTGCAGCAGCTTTTTTGGGTTTAGCAGGCAGTTTAATACCCTGGTCGTTTAGCAGCATCGCTTCTTTTATCCAGCCGGTAATTTTTTTATCGGGGGGCAAATCTTTTAAACAGGTTATGCGGCCCAGGTGCCCCATTGCCACCTCTGATTGTGCAGTTTGCAGCAATACAGGGTCGGCCATAAGTGCGGCTTTCCAAAAACCAAAAACGGCGTGTTGTTTAAAGGCAGCCATGCTGCACATCATTTCGCCTTTATAATCAAAATGCGGAAAACTCCATTTCATTTTCTCCGCTGCATCCGGGCAGGCTTTGTGTACCAGTGCCCTCAGGTGCTGTAAAATGGGTTGTGCAAATGGCGCCGATTGGGCTATGTAAGCATCCACGGCTTTATGGGTGGCAGGCATGGTAAAAGTTTAAAACTAATATACGCAATGCCGGTAATTTTTTTAAATGATTATGGCTGGCTAAAGCGGCTGCTTACCAACAACTCCTTACTGCCAGCCGTGTGCACATAAAATCCTTCACCGGTTTTTACACCCAGCTTGCCAGCAGTAACCATATTTACCAGCAATGGGCAGGGAGCATATTTGGGGTTGCCAAAGCCCTCCTGCAATACTTTTAAAATACTGAGGCAAACATCCAGCCCAATAAAATCGGCCAGTTGCAATGGGCCCATGGGGTGTGCCATGCCCAGCTTCATTACCGTATCAATTTCTGCTACGCCAGCCACGCCCTCGTACAAGCTATAAATGGCTTCGTTTATCATGGGCATTAAAATACGGTTGGCAATAAAGCCGGGGTAATCGTTTACTACGCAGGGTATTTTGCCCAATTGAGTGCTTAGTGCTGTAATAGTACTGGTAACGGCGGGGCTGGTGGCATAGCCATTAATAATTTCTACCAGCTTCATTACGGGCACAGGATTCATAAAGTGCATGCCTATTACCAACTGTGGCCTTTGTGTGGCAGCCGCAATTTTGGTGATGGAGATAGAAGAGGTGTTGGTAGCCAGTATACAGTCAGCCGGTGCGGCTTCGTCTATTTGCTTAAATATTTTTAGTTTAAGGTCGGTGTTTTCGGTGGCGGCTTCTACCACCAGCCCGGCATGTTGTACACCGGTGGCAATGTTGGTAGCAGTGGTAATATTGGCCAGGGCGGTAGTTTTGGTAGCGGCTGTAATAGTGCCCTTTGCTATTTGACGGTCAAAATTTTTACTAATACTGTCCAGCGCTTTTTGCAGCTGGGCAGGGTTTACATCAATGAGTGTAACGGCAAAGCCAGCCTGTGCAAATACATGAGCAATGCCATTACCCATGGTGCCGGCGCCAATTACAGCAATATTTTTCATATGCTATTTTTATTTTGAGTGGTTTACAAAAGATGCCTGGCAAAGGGCTGTGGTCGATTATTGCGGCGGCAAAGCCGCCGCAATAATCGACCTTTAAGCTGCCTGTTGTACAAAAGTACAAGTGAGTGACACAACGATGCCGGGCCATGAGTGAATGCTAACGCAACAATTATTTTGCCGGCATAGAAGGCTTATTTAAATGCATTAAACCCTGTTACATCCATACCCGTTATCAGCAGGTGAATATCGTGGGTGCCCTCGTAAGTGATTACACTTTCCAGGTTCATCATATGGCGCATAATGGGGTACTCGCCGGTAATACCCATGCCGCCCAGCATTTGACGGGCATCCCTTGCTATGCTGGTGGCAATTTCGCAAGCATTGCGTTTGGCCATGCTTACTTGCTGTGGTGTTACTTTTCCTTCGTTCATCAATACACCCAGCCGCCAGTTAAGCAATTGTGCCTTGGTAATTTCTGTTACCATTTCGGCCAGTTTTTTTTGCTGCAGCTGAAAACCGCCAATAGGGCGGCCAAACTGCACCCGCTCTTTACTATACTCCAGTGCAATATGGTAGCAATCCATGGCGGCACCCACGGCGCCCCAGGCTATGCCGTAGCGGGCCTTGGTAAGGCAGCCCAGCGGCCCTTTAAGGCCTTTTACATTGGGCAAAATATTTTGCTTGGGCACTTTTACATTGTCAAACACCAGCTCGCCGGTGGCGCTGGCCCGCAGGCTCCATTTACCATGCGTAGTGGGGGTGCTAAATCCTTCCATACCTCTTTCTACAATCACTCCCCTGATATCGCCGGCCTCATCTTTAGCCCATACCACGGCTACCTGTGCATAGGGGGCATTGCTAATCCACATTTTGGCGCCATTAAGTATTACATGGTCGCCGGCATCTTTAATAGTGGTAAGCATACTGCTGGGGTCGCTGCCATGGTTGGGTTCGGTAAGGCCAAAGCAACCCAGCCACTCGCCGCTGGCCAGTTTGGGCAGGTAGGTATTGCGCTGCTCCTCACTGCCGTACTGGTATATCGGAAACATCACCAGCGAGCCCTGTACCGAGGCAGTGCTGCGTACGCCGCTATCGCCCCTTTCCAGCTCCTGCATCATCAGGCCATAACTAATATAATCCAGCCCGCCGCCGCCATATTGCTCAGGTACGGTGGGGCCAAAGCAACCCAGCTCACCCAATTGTTTTACTATCTGCTGCGGAAACTCCGCTTTTTGTGCATACTCCTCAATAATGGGTGATATCTCTTTTTTTACGTAGCTGCGTACGGTGTCCCTTATCAGCCTATGCTCTTCCGTTAGTAACTCATCTACATTAAAATAATCGGGGCTCTGAAAATTGTCTGTCTTTGCTGCCATAATGTTTTTGATTTTTTTTGGGTGACCGGCCGCAGAATGTTGATTGGGCTTCATGGGCGTCGCACACTTGTACTAAATATCTTTATTTAAACCAATTAATACACAGCATTACCCGGTATAGTTTACAATAAACCAGCCAGGCGGCTTTTTTAATGGTGGTTAAGCAATCGTTTTACCGCCGCAAATATAATATGCTTAGGCCATCAGCCTTTAATTTGTTGTATTTTTAAAGATATGTTTTTACGTCACTCAAAAAAAAAGGTATGAAACGGGTTTTTATTTGGCTGTTTTGCTTGTTGCTTATTCAAATTGCAGGCAATGCTCAAAATAAATCGAAAGCTGCAAAACCAGCACAGGGTATCCGCCAATACTGGTTTGTACTGTTACTTAAAGGCCCCAGCCGCCAGCAAGATTCGGCCACTGCCGCCACCCTGCAGGATGGGCATATGGCTAATATTCGGCGGCTGTATAACCAGGGTAAGCTAAAAGTGGCAGGCCCCTTTGGCGATGATGGTAATTACCGTGGTATTTTTATTTTTGATTGCCCTAGCCGCCAGGAGGTACAGCAATTGCTGGATACCGACCCCGCCATAGCTGCCGGCCGGCTGGCCTACGAAATTCTCCCATGGTATACTGCCCCCATTGGCAGCTTTAAGCCGGGTAAGCCAATACCCGCCGAATAAATAACCCGGGCATATAGTTAAACCATTCTAAAAACACATGGGCGAAGTACATTTAACGGATAACCGGCTGGTCATTCATTCCGTATTATTTTTTTATGGCAGTGCAGCCAATGATGCCCTCAGCCAGCAACTGGCGCAAGATATTGCCACTTGCTGGAACGAGCCTGCGGCGCTTATACAAATTGCAAGGCAGCCTTACCAGGTGTATTTTGATATAGAGGGCATTTGGGCAAAATCGCTTACTGCAGCGATGGTGTTTGAAAATACCAATCCTTGCAATAATTATTTTAGGATAGAGCGCTATGCAATGAGTGAGGTGTCTTTTGTAGATGGGTTGGGCTGCAATACCGGTTATCTTTTGCTGGATAACCTGCTGCAAACCCCCACTACCATCGCTCACGAGTATGGGCATACGCTGGGGTTAGATCATCCGGCGCAGCTGGATATACGTGGCCAGGGTGTGCCCGGTATTATGTATCCCAGGGGCAGTTGGGTAGATGCCGATTATCAATACAGTAACACTGCCCTGCCGGGCCAGCCCGGAGGCACCATCAACCCCGCCTGCAGAAAGGTAAGGTTGGCTGATATTGAGGCGCTGCAGCTACACCGGCTTAATTATATACAACAGCGGGCTACACTCGGTGGCTTTTCTTCGGTATGGCACCAACCTCACGGATAGCCACAACCGTTTATAAAAAAATATCATTTGATGGAATACAAAATCACTTACCTTTCTGTTTCCATTTATTAAAGTATGCCAGTATTAACAGTAGATAACCTGCGGAAGGATTATGGTTCCGTGCAGGCATTAAAAGGCGTTAGTTTTTCTGTACCCAAGGGTTGTGTATTTGGTATCCTGGGCCCCAATGGAAGTGGTAAAACCACCCTGCTTGGCCTTATCATGGATATACTAAAACCAACTTCGGGCACTTACCAGTTGTTTGCGGGCTTACCCTCTGCAGCCCACCGCAGGCAAATAGGTACCTTTTTAGAAACTCCCAATTTTTATCACTACCTCTCAGCGGTAGAAAATTTAAAAATAACGGCTGCCATTAAGCAACGGGGTACTGATGATATTGATGCAGTGCTGGAAACAGTAAACCTTACCCAACGCAAGCACTCCCGGTTTAGCACCTACTCACTGGGTATGAAACAGCGGCTGGCCATTGCAAGTTGCCTGCTGGGCAACCCAGATGTACTGGTATTGGATGAGCCCACAAACGGCCTTGATCCGGTGGGCATTGCCGAAACAAGGGAGCTGATAAAAAAACTATACCTGCAGGGCAAAACCATTATTATGGCCAGCCACTTGCTGGATGAAGTTGAAAAAGTGTGTACACATGTGGCCATCCTAAAAAAAGGCGAATTGCTTACCGCTGGCCCGGTAGATGAAATACTGGCCAACGAGGATATTGTAGAAATTGGCGCCACAGATATCGAACAGTTGCTGCAGGTAGCCAGGCAGTTTAATGGATACAGCAATATCAAGCAGCATCAAAATATGATACAGCTTTTTTACCCGGTGGGTACTGCCAACCTCGAAAGCATCAACCGGTATTTTTTTGTGGCTGGGGTTACGCTTAATCACCTGCAGCTTAAAAAGAAAAGCCTCGAATCTAAATTCTTTGAACTAACCAACTAACCTGCCGTGAAAGAACTTTTAAAAATTGAATGGCTTAAAATAAAAAACTACGCTGCCTTTATTGTGCTGGGGTTGTTTTTTTTACTGGGCATACTTGGCGCCAACTATGCCGTGTTTTATACCAAAAAAAACCTGATTGATAAAGCAGACCCTACCGGGCTGATAGCCGGCTCTTCGCCCTACGATTTTAATCATACCTGGCAAACCACCAGTTATGTAAGCGGCTACCTGTTACTGCTGCCGGGCTTATTACTGATACTGCTTATCACCAACGAATTTGCTTTTCGTACACACCGGCAAAATATAATTGATGGGTGGCGTCGCCAGCAATTTATAGATGTAAAAATAGCTATGGCTATAATAGCCGCAGGTATAGCCACGCTGCTAACGGGTATTACCGCATTAATATTTGGCTTTGCCTCAGGCTCATCTTTTGCAGTTACACATATAGAGGCCTTGGCTTTTTTCTTTTTAAAAGCGTTGTCGTATAATATGATTGCGGTGTTGATAGCGGTGCTGGTACGCAAAACGGGTTTTGCTATTGGGTTGTTTTTTATTTACATGGGATTTGAAAATATATTGTCGGCCATATTGCAGGGCTTATCAATAAAATTTAAAAGCGAAAATAATTTTGATATTGGTAATTGGGGCGATTACCTGCCCATGAATGCGTCAGACGGGCTATTGCATTTTCCCGAAAATACCATTACCAATATGGCAAAAAACTCAAGGGTAATGCCTACAGACTATATGTATGTTACCCTTGTGCTGGCCATTGCTTACCTGCTGCTTTTTTGGTGGTGGAGCCGCAACCGGTTTATTAAAACAGATCTGTAGTTTTTTTTGGTCAACATTTTAAATACATTAAATCATCTTTTATGAAAAAGTTTTGTGCAGCAGCATTTTTGTCTGCCGTAATGTTTTCGGCCATTGCCCAGCCAAGGCTGCCCGAAAATTATTACTGGAAAAAGTTAGCGAATGGCCTGGAAGTGGTGGTAATAGAAAATCACAAAGTGCCATTGGCCACCATCGAAATTGCCGTACGTAATGGCGCCTATACCGAGGGGCCTGAGTATAGCGGCCTTAGCCATTTATTTGAGCATATGTTTTTTAAAGCCAATAAGGATTATCCCAACCAGGAGCAGTTTTTAAAACGTACGCAGGAGCTGGGTGCTATTTGGAACGGTACCACGGGCGAAGAAAGGGTAAACTATTATTTTACTTTTGACAGGGATAGCCTGGATGCCGGCTTGCGATTTATGAATGCAGCCATCCGTTTTCCCATATACCGCACAGAGGATATGCAAAAAGAGCGGCCGGTGGTAGATGGAGAGTTTCAGCGGGCAGAAAGCGACCCTGGTTTTCAAATTTGGTATGAGTGTCAAAAAAAATTATGGGGCGATTTGGTAACCCGTAAAAACCCCATCGGCGATCATAATGTTATTAATACCGCCACTCCAGAAAAGATGATGGTGATAAAAGATAAATACTATTTTCCCAACAACTCATTGCTGGTAATTTGCGGAGATGTAAAGCCTGCAGATGCCTTTGCAAGAGCAGAGAAAATTTTTGGCGATTGGAAACAAAGTGGGTTTGATCCTCATCAAAAATATCCCATTCCAGAGTTTGTGCCCCTGGAGTCTACCAAGTACTTTGTAAAAGAATCGTCTATTGCACAAACACCTTATACCCTGTTTTTTTGGCAAGGGCCAGATAGCCGAAACGATTCTGCCGCAACTATTGCTGCTGATGTGTTTTCTACCATACTGGGCCTAAACTCATCTAAATGGCAGCAGGCGCTAATTGATAAAGGACTGGCCTCTTATGCTGGGGTAAGCTACCAAACACTAAAGTACGTGGGCCCGGTAAATATCTTTATGTTGCCCAATCCTACTAAAATGAAGGAGTGCTATGATGAAACCATCAAGCAAATAAAAATGTGGGGCGATGCAGATTATTTTACCGATGAACAACTAGAAACCGCCAAGCAAATTTTGCAACGCAACTTTATTCGTCAAAACGAAAAACCATCTTCATTAGCCAGCCAAATTACTTACCATTGGTGCAGCACATCATTTGAATATTATACAGATTATATCGGCGCCTGTACCCGGGTAACAAGGGAAGACATTAAAAGGTATATCGATAAATACATAACAGGTAAAAACTATGTAGCTGGCACCATTATCAATGCCGAAATGAATAAAGAGATTAAGCCTGCTGAATTTTTTAAACCTCAATAATCAACTTAAATTTTTAGATATATGAAAAAGCATTTGTTAACCCCCTGCAACTGGCTTGCTGCACTGCTGCTGCTGGTGAGTTTTACTGCCAGCGCTCAAAAAGGCGAAGCCTACGAAACGACAGTAAACGGGGTAAAAGTAATTGTACAACCCAGCGGAAATCAAATAGTAGAAATACAAACCGTTATTAAAGGCGGTGTGCAAAATTATAGCGCCGATAAACAAGGTATTGAAAGCCTGGCCATGAGTGCATTAACGGAATGTGGTACCGCCAACGATGCAAAAAATTCGTTTAAAAACAAGCTGGATAAAGTAAGTGCACAGGTAAGCGGTAGTGCTGCTAAAAACTATTCTACCATTAGTTTAAATTGTATCCGGGGCGATTTTGATGCCGTGTGGCCTTTATATGCAGATGCCATTACGTCGCCTGCATTTGATGAAAAAGAGTTTGACCGCATCAGGCAGGATGCTATCAATGGCCTAAGATCCCAGGAGTCGCAGCCAGATTATGCCATTGATAATATGGCTAAAAAAATTGCTTTTGATGGAAAAGATAATGCTAAAAGGCCAGAGGGAACAGTGGAAACAGTTACCAAATTAACTGCTGCAGAAACAAAAGCATATTACCAGTCGGTACTTACCCGGTCGAGGATGGTGATAGTAGTAGTAGGTGAATTTGAAAAAGCAGCGCTGGAAACAAAAATTGCGGCTATGCTTGCCCGTATACCAGAGGGGCAGCCCTTTCAATTAAAAAAAGAAGGCATTGCACCTGTGCAGTCGAGTTTTGCTGCCGAAAAGAAAGAACTGGCTACAAATTATATACAAGGTGTAGCCAGTGCACCAGCACCCGGTACCGCCGATTTTAATGCCTTTAGCCTGGCCATGCGAATTTTTAGCCAGCGTCATTTTGTGGAGATAAGAACCAAAAATGGTTTGTCGTATGCGCCGCAAAGCTGGTTTGATGGCGGAGCATCGCCATCGGCTAACATTGCAGTATCTACCACGGAGCCAGATAAATATATAGGAGTTGTAAAAACCCTGCTGGATAAAACAAAAAAAGAAGGATTTACAGAAGAAGAATTGCGTAATATGAAAATACAATACCTCACTAGCTTTTTTTACAGGCAAGAAACCAATAGCGCACAGGCTGCATCGCTGGCATCTAACGAAGTGCTGCACAGTAACTGGAAACGGGCGCTTACTTTAAGCGATGATGTAAAAAAAGTAACCCTGCCCGAAATAAATGCAGCGTTTAATAAATACATGAGCAAAATGGTATGGGCTTACCAGGGCGACCCTGCTAAAGCAAATGCACAATTGTTTACGGCGGATAAAACCGCCAAACCTGCACCCTTACCAAAATCAAAAGTTACCCCAAAAAAGAAGGGGTAATAGGTGGGTATAAATTATACACAAAGGCCGCAGCTTGCTGCGGCCTTTGTGTATATAACTGTTATTTATTGATGGCATAATTCGGTAAGGGCAGCATCAATAGAAGGGTATAAAAAAGTAAAGCCGCCCTGGCTAATTTTTTGGCTGCTTACGGTACAGCTTTTTAATACCTCCACGCTGCTTTCGCCCATTACAATTTTTAGCACCCAGGCAGGTACATTTATCGGTATAAAAAATCTACCCCTTATTTTTTTTGCCAATTGCAGGGTAAGCGTTTTGTTGCTAACTGGTTGGGGTGCCACAGCATTGTATACACCTTGCAATTGGTTGTTTTGTATAGCAGCTACATACATCCTGCACAGGTCGGTAATATGTATCCAGCTTACTACCTGTTGGCCCGTACCCAGTACGGCTGCTATGCCAAGTGCCAGCGGTTTTTTAAATTCAGCCAATGCCCCTCCCTCGTTGCTTAGCACAATACCCGTTCTTAATTTTACCACTCTCACAGCTGTAACGGCATCTGTACTTTGCTCCCAAAGCTGGCAGGTATGGCCTAAAAAATCCATGGCTGGTGGCGCTGTTTCGGTAAAGGGCGGGGCGCCAATACTGGCATCGGCACCATACCATCCAATGGCAGAGGCACACAGCAGGGTTTTTACCTGGTGCTTTGTTTGCTGCAGTGCCCGTGCAATCAAAAGACCGCCTTGCACCCGGCTTTGCTCAATTTCGGTTTTGTAAGCATCGCTCCATCGTTTATCTACCACACCTGCTCCCGCCAAATGAATAATATGGGTAGCCTTTTCAATGGCAGTTGTATCAATATGGTTGTTTTTAATATCCCATAAAGCATAGTGTATGCCCGGCTGCTGCTTACTGCTATCGGGTATTTTTCGGGTAAGTATGGTAACGCTGTAGCCTTTTTGCAACAGGTAAGGCGCCAATGCCCGCCCTACCAATCCTGTGCCGCCTGTAAGTACGATTGATTCCATATGTAATTGTTACTGCCATTTATCAGCCATCAAAAATAAAGGATAGCCTTTGTTGTGTAATCAATTTTATAGCAGCATCCTGCCGATACATCTACCAACAACAGCCCTCTGCACCTAATGTTTGCAGATTGTTAAAAATGAACAAGTTTATTTTTTTTAAAAAGGTATTTTGTACCCCTTAGCAGTTTACATTTTACTAAACGGCTATCATTATAGGGCATTATCCCTTAATTTTATATCAACATTTAAACTGTATTGAATGAAAGCCTTAAGGATTTTGTTTGCCGTATTATTGTTTGCACCTTTCTGCTCATTTGCCCAGCAGATCACCTTTTCTGAACCCTTCCGTGAAGACTCTAAGGATATGGATTTTGATATCATTGGTAAGGTGAATAAAAACATTCTTATCCTGAAAAATATCCGGCAGCATTATGCACTCAATATATACAACGATAGCATGATTATCCAGGATAAGGTAGAGTTTGAGTTGCCCGGTAAAACCTTTAATGCAGATTATATTGCTTACCCCGATTTTTTTTACCTAGTTTACCAGTATCAAAAAAAAGGAGTACTGTATTGCATGGCTGTAAAAGTAGATGGTAATGGTAAGCGCCTGCAAGATCCTATACAGTTGGATACTACCAGTGTAGGCATCATGGGGGATAATAAAATTTATTCTACTATTTACAGCGAAGACAAAAAGCGTATTATGATATTTAAAATTCAGCGAAACGATGATGTGCTGAATTTTGCCACCCTGCTATTTGATAACCAATTGCAATTATTGCACAAAACACGCTATCAATTGCAGTATAACGAGCGCAACGATGTAATGGGAGAGTTTATGCTGGATAATGATGGCAATTTTATTTTTGCTCATTCCTCTAAAAAAGGTAGCCGTGAAAATTTGTCACAAATATCCCTGATGGTAAAGAAGGCATTGGAAGATACATTTACCAGCCATAGGCTGGAGTTAGGTGGCCGTTATGCCGATGAGGTAAAAATTAAAATAGATAACCGCAATAAAAAATATATTACCACTTCGTTTTATTACAAAGAACGGAACGGAAATATTATGGGGCTTTGGTGTAATATTTGGGATGCGGTAGCCAACACTGTATTTGCCAATGTGTATACCGAGTTTAATGAAGAAATACGCAGTGCAGCCCGGTCGTCTGGTAATACCAAATTTGCTTTCAACGACTTTTTTATCCGAAATATCATCTTAAAAAAAGATGGCAGCTTGTTTATCACTGCAGAAGATTTTTCGTCTCAAAGCAGTGGCGGCAATAATAATTGGAACAGGTTTGATTATTTATATGGCTCTCCTTTTTTATCACCATACGATTACTATTATTACAGCCCGTATGGCTATTATTACCGGCCTTTTAGCAGCTTTAACCGTAGCATAAGATACTACTATGATAATATATTAGTTATTAATTTATCATCTAAAGCCATGCCTGAGTGGAGCAATATTATCCATAAACAACAGGTATCGGACGAAAACGACAATTATCTTTCGTACTGTATATTTAATACTGGCGGCGAAATACAGTTTTTATACAACGATATTAGTAAAAGAGAAAAGTTACTATCTGCCAATATCATTAATCGTGATGGGGCTACCCGCCGCAATCCTACTTTAAAAACCAATGAACGTGGCTACGAGTTTATGCCCCGCTATGCCAAGCAAATTGGTGCCAGGCAGGTGATTATACCTTGTACTTACCGGGCACAAATTTGCTTTGCCAAGGTAGATTTTTAACGATGCTTATGCTGGCAGCCAGCTATTGGATGCCAGCATATTTCAGCAGCCGTTATTACGGTGGTTGATTGCTGCATTGCTGCTGCAGCCCACCAATAATCTTTTTGTATCCCCGCAATTATTACCCATTTTTGTAGCACAAAATTTACCAACAGCGTGACGGGCACATTTAAAGCCAATAATCCATTTAATACATTTTTATTGTTGCTGTATGGCATATTGCTAAAGCTGCCCATGTTTCTTCACCCTGTAAAGCCGGTGCCGCAGCAAACAGATGGATTTTTATTCAGGCAATTGCTGCTGCAGTTGCAGCCAATAGGCAACAAGCTACCCGCTATTTATCCATTACTGGCGTTTTTATTACTGTATACACAAGCCATTACATTTAACCAGCTTTGTAATAACCAACGCATGATGCAAAAGCCCCATTACCTGGTGGGAATGAGCTATCTGCTGATAACATCGCTGTTTACAGAGTGGAATGTATTATCGGCCCAACTCATCATCAGCACCCTGCTTATTTGGGTATGGGCTAAAATGAGTGCCCTTAGTAATAAGCAATACGCTACCGGCAATCTGTTTAATATTGGTATTGTAATTGGCCTGGCTACCTTTTTTTATTTTCCGGCTATCGCATTTGCCGGGCTAATCATTTTTGGGCTGGTACTTATAAGGCCCTTTCAGCTGGCAGAATGGCTGGCAGCATTGTTTGGTATTATTACCCCTTATTATTTTTTACTGGCATACCTTTTTGTAACCGACAAATGGCAGGGGTATAAATTGCCGGGCATTGCCTTTAGCCTGCCTCGTTTTTATGAGTCGGGTTGGGCGTTGGCCGCCATCATTATGGTGCTTTTTGTTACATTAATCGGGCTGTTTTACATCCGGCTGCATTTTTTGCGGCAATTGGTACAAAGCCGTAAAAGCTGGAACCTGGTGTTTTTATATTTTGTAGTAGCGGTTAGTATTCCGTTTATCAATGCCACCAGCAGCTTTTCGTATTGGATATTGTGTGCCGTGCCATTAGCAGCCTTTGTGGGAGCGGCATTTTTTTATCCCGAACGAAGGTGGTTTCCACAAATTTTACACTGGTTAATGGTGGCTTTTGTAATTGCCTTTAGTTATTTAGTACGATAATGCCCTTGGTGCAGTATTTTTGTGCCTTCTTTTAAAAAAGAGGCTACTATTTAAAACAGACATAAATTTTTACAGATATGAAATTTGGTGTGGTTATTTTTCCGGGTAGTAACTGCGATAGGGATATGATTGAAGCCCTGCGTACCGATTTAAAGCAAGAGGTGGTAGAACTATGGCATAAAGATGAAGACATTAGCATGTTTACCACCGACGATTGTATTGTATTGCCGGGTGGCTTTAGTTTTGGTGATTACCTGCGTTGCGGCGCCATCGCCCGTTTTAGCCCAATGATGCAAAGTGTGATAGATTTTGCCAACCGGGGTGGCAAGGTACTGGGCGTATGCAATGGATTCCAGATTTTGTGCGAAAGTGGTTTGCTGCCAGGTATATTGCTACGCAACGAAAAGCAGCAATTTGTTTGCAAAAATGTTTTTATAAAAGAGGGCGCCGCCGAAGGGGGAGCCGCATTAAAAATTCCGGTAGCACATGGCGAGGGCAGGTATTACGCAGATGCACAAACGCTGGAAGAGTTGGAAATGCACCGCCAAATTATTTACCGGTATTGTGATGATGCAGGGCATGTGGTAGCAAGTGCCAATCCTAATGGCGCCACCCACAATATTGCAGGCATTTGCAATAAGCAACGCAACGTATTTGGTATGATGCCACATCCCGAAAGGGCCTGTAACAGCTTGTTGGGTAACGAGGATGGACGAAAGGTATTTGCTCACCTGTTTCAGCTAAACTAATGTTAAAAACAAAACAGTAGCCGGCGTTGTTATTAAGGCAGGCACCTTGTTTGTAATTTTGCCCGTAAATGTTTTTTATGAAACAATTAATTTTCACATCCTTGTTTTTGCTGCTGGGTATGGCAGTGCTAGCCCAAATAACTGATCCTGTTAAATGGAGCTATACAGCCAAAAAGGTAGCATATAAAACGTACGAGGTGCACTTAACAGCCACTATACAAAACAACTGGCATTTGTATGCTCAAAAACAACCGGCAGACGCTATTAATATGCCTACCGAAATTGTGTTTAAAAAAAATCCACTCATTAGTTTTGATGGTGTGGTAAAAGAAGTTGGTAAAATGGAAGTGTTTAAAGATGAGCGCCTTAAAATATCGGCCAACCAATACGCCAATAAGGTTGATTTTGTACAAAAGGTAAAACTAAAAGGAACTGCTAAAACAAATATTGTGGGCACGGTAGAGTATCAAACCTGTGACGATAAAAAATGCCTGCCACCCAAAAAAGTAGATTTTAGCGTGGCTTTAAATTAAATTGGCTAATTAACTTAATTTTTAAAAAAACGGGTTCTTGGCAGAACTCGTTTTTTGTATCAATAAAATGAGATTATGAAAAAACTGCTTGTTACCCTGCTGCTTTGCGTAATTGCGTTACCGGCTATTTTTTGCCAGGATAATGTGGCGCCACTATATAGCTGGGTAGCCAATGCCCAAAAGCTGGCAGACAACAAATACGAGTTGACACTTAGTACTACAGGAGTAACGGGTGCACAATTGTATGCGCCATCGCAAGACCTTGATGGCACTGCATCGGCTGAGTTGCATTTTAGCGATAGTAGTATTGTGATACAAAGTTTTATCGCCAGCAATACAACTCAAATCAATTCTTCCATTTTTAATAAGCCGATACTTATTAATGAAGGCAGCACTACCTGGAAGGCGGTATTGGTATTTAAACAATCAGTGCCTGCCCGGTTGATAGGGCAGCTATCTGTTTTTTATAATAAAGACGAAGCCTTTGCACAAGATGTAGATTTTAAATTTAATGCAGTATTGGAAGGCGGTACAGCTGCCGCCGTTAAAATAAAATCGGCCGCCATAAATTTGGCTAACCCGGTTAGCGATTGTGGCGACGATACATCGGCTGGCAAAAAAAGTATACTTGCCATTTTCTTCCTGGGTTTTTTGGGTGGTTTAATAGCGTTGATTACGCCTTGCGTTTTTCCAATGATACCGGTTACGGTTACCTTTTTTACCAAGCGATCGCAAACCCGTACAAAAGGCATCAGTAATGCCACTTTATATGGCCTGTTTATATTTTTAATATACGTGGCCATTACCATCCCTTTTCATGTGGCCAGCAAAACCATTAGCCCCGAAATATTTAATAATATTTCCACCAACGTTTGGCTCAACCTGGTCTTCTTTATTGTTTTTGTAGTTTTTGCTTTGTCTTTTTTTGGTTTGTTCGAAATTGTATTGCCAGCTTCTTTTGCCAATAAAGCGGATTCTAAATCGGGCCTGGGTAATATTGCAGGTATATTTTTTATGGCTGCCACACTGGCCATTGTTTCATTTTCTTGCACCGGGCCCTTGCTGGGCACTTTGCTGGCAAATGTAGCCAATGAGGGGCCATGGCCACTTACTGCTGGTGCAGCAGGGTTTGGGTTAGCGCTGGGTTTGCCTTTTGCATTGTTTGCCATGTTTCCCAATTGGCTGCAGTCGTTACCAAAATCTGGCGGATGGATGACAGATGTAAAAGTGGTGTTGGGTTTTATTGAGTTGGCACTGGCAGTAAAATTTTTAGCCAATGCAGATAATGTAATGCAGTGGGGTATTTTAAAACGGGAGGTATTTGTAGCATTGTGGGTAATTATTGGATTGCTATTGGTATTGTACTTGTTGGGTATTATAAAAATAGGCCATAGTAGCCCGGTAAAAAAAATGGGCTATATCCGTATCACTTTTATTGTATTATTTGCAGCAACAACTTTATACCTTATTCCCGGGCTTACCAATAGCCGGTGGGCTAAGCTAAGTTTGTTAAGTGGTTTTCCTCCACCCTTATCCTATACCATTTATAAAAACCATGTATTAATTACCGAGGGGATAAAGCCCATACACAACGAGTACGAAAAAGCGTTGCAACTGGCAAAGGAGCAAAACAAACCTGTATTAATAGATTTTACTGGTTGGGCATGTGTAAACTGCAGGCGGATGGAAGAAAAAGTGTGGACGGATAAGGAGGTGGATAGCTTGATGCGTAGCAGGTATATAGTTGTAAGCTTGTATGTAGATGAAAAAACTGCCCTGCCACCGGCCGAGCAAACGGTATACAAAACGGTGGCGGGTACCGATAAACCCATCATTACTGTTGGCGACAGATGGGCTACTTTTCAAACAGAAAATTTTGGAGCTACCTCACAACCACAGTATGCTATTATTACTGCCGATGAGCAACTCTTAACCAAAACAAAATTTTACACGCCCGATCCGGCAGAGTTTAAACAATGGCTGCAATGTGGGCTGGATGCCTATGAAAAAACCAAAAAGAAGTAAAAGGCACTCGATTACTATTTGGCAAGCCATTTTTTATAAAATGGCTTACATTTAAATACTAAAACAAGGCTATGCTACTTGAATTAATTATTGTTTTCCTTAACCAGGTATTTAAAAATGCCATCCGCCATAAGCGCCGGGCTTTTTAATAGTAACGGTTTGCATGCAGCATC
>JBDKJT010000165.1:0-14665 GCA_039796475.1 Bacteroidota bacterium
TTTAAACGAATGCGAAAAGTGCTGGCATTAGAGCAACTTTCAGCCGGTATATTAAAATCGGGTCGTTTCTCCTCTTCCAAAAAATTAAAAAGGCTTGCTTACTTAAGCATTGGTGGGGCCAAGGGCCGTTACCTGTTTTTAAGGGGCCAGTTTGTGCCTGCAGACATTGCAGCTATATTGGGTACCACCGAAGCAAATGTTTGGAATGTTTTAAATGAAGCGCCCAATTTACCAGACATCAATTACCTCTCAGCACCCAACCAGGCCAGTTGGCTGGAAACAAATATTTACATGCAAAATCAGTTGCTAAGAGATGCTGATGTAATGAGTATGGCGCATGGGTTGGAAATAAGGGTGCCGTTTTTAGATAAAGAGTTGCTGGATACAGTACTGCAAATTCATTCGTCTGTAAAATACCAGGGGCCACATCTTAAGCAATTATTGATAGACAGTTTTAAGGATACCATACCCAAAGAAATTTGGAATCGCCCTAAAATGGGTTTTGCATTTCCGTTTAAAGAATGGCTGAGCAGCCCACAATATGCCGGCGATTCTGCTTCGCCTATTGTAAAAAGTTATCATCAAAAAATGTTGAAAGGCCAAATTCACTGGTCGCAATTTTTTACCATAATGCTCATTAATCAATATAATAATGGCAGGTAAAATATTGGTTTTAACCCTGCGTACCTTTTCTGCCACCGGCGGTATCGAAAAAGTATGCAAGCTGTTGGCCAAGGCTGGTACTGAGTTGGCCAGCGAAAGCAACACTGGCTGGTTTAAGTTGTACTCTATGTACGATGAGCAGCATGAGGCAGACGAAAGGTATTTGCCTGCTGCTATGTTTAAAGGTTTTGGTCAAAAAAAAATAGCATTTGCCAAAGCCGCTATTAAAGAAGCTGCTGCAAATAATGTGATAATTCTTAGCCATATCAACCTGTTGTCAATTGGTTATATCATCAAAATTCTTTTTCCCTCCACCCGGCTTGTATTACTGGCGCATGGTATTGAAGTATGGGGGCCATTATCCTTTGCAAGAAAAAAAATGTTGGCGCATTGCGATAGGGTGCTGGCCGTAAGTGAGTTTACCAAGGATGCGGTAGAACCCTTTTTAAAAAATAAAGTAGCTGTATTAAATAACTGCCTTGATCCTTATTTATTGCCACCTGTAGTATCCAACAGGCACAATGATTTTGCCAGGCAATATGGATTGCAACCGGATGATATAGTACTGATGACGCTTACCAGGCTGTCATCAAAAGAACTGTATAAAGGGTACGATAATGTATTGTATGTGTTAAAAGAAATGCTGCCGAAATATCCTAACCTTAAATACCTGTTGCTGGGTAAAAGCGATGTGCAGGAGCATCAACGGCTTACACAAATTGCAGCCAATTGTGGTATTGCCAACCAGGTTGTTTTTGCAGGTTACATACAAGAAGAAGACTTGGCTAAGCACTTTAGCCTGGCAGATATTTATGTAATGCCCAGTAAAAAAGAAGGCTTTGGTATTGTGTTTATCGAAGCCATGTATTACGGCCTGCCCGTAATAGCAGGTAATATAGATGGCTCGGCAGATGCCGTATGTAATGGAGCCTTAGGTATAATGATAAATCCTGATAGTAAGGAGGAGTTGCAGGCCGCCATTCAAAATATCATTACTAACCGGCAGCAGTACCTGCCCAATAGGGCATTACTAATGAGCAAGTTTGGTTTTAACGAGTATAAACAGCGATTAAATCACCTGCTGCAGCAGGTACAAAAGAATGATGAATAAAACAGCCACACCTGTTACTGCCGAAAAATGGGATATGGTAATTGAGCCTCGGGGCCATTTGCTGGATATAAGGCTAAAAGAATTGTGGCGATACAGGGATTTGCTGCTGCTGATGGTGCGACGAGACTTTGTATCCTTTTATAAGCAAACCATTTTTGGCCCGATTTGGTTTTTTGTGCAACCCGTGTTTACCACACTTATTTACCTGTTTGTATTTAATACACTGGCAGGTATTAAAACCGACGGTGCACCGGCACCCTTGTTTTACCTGGCCGGCATTACCATGTGGAATTACTTTTCGGAGTGTTTACTAAAAACATCCACGGTGTTTCGAGATAATGCAGGCGTATTTGGCAAAGTATATTTTCCCCGGTTAATAATGCCATTGAGTATTGTATTGTCAAACCTGCTAAAGCTGGCAGTACAATTATTACTTTTTTTTGGTGCATTGGCATTTTACCATTTTTTTAAAGGAGGTGGTTTTAGTATCAATGCTCATGCCCTGCTTTTACCGTTGCTGTTATTGCAGTTGGCATTGCTGGGGTTAGGGGCAGGCATGATAATTTCTGCACTTACTACCCGGTACAGGGATCTTGCTTTCCTGGTATCATTTGGGGTGCAATTACTCATGTATGCCACTACGGTAGTATACCCACTTTCTGCTGCGCCAGCAAAATATAAGTGGCTCATAGCAGCCAATCCGCTAACACCCATTATCGAAACATTTCGGTATGGTTTTTTGGGGTCGGGTGTTTTTACTTGGCAACCGTTGCTGCTTAGTGGCATGGTTACTTGCCTGGTAGCACTTGCCGGTGTGCTGGTATTTAATAAAGTAGAAAAAGATTTTATAGATACAGTTTAATATGTCATCCATCGCTATTAAGGTAGAGGAGTTAAGCAAGGCTTACCAGCTTGGTCAAATTGGTACCGGCACGGTAAGCAGGGATATTGAGCGCTGGTGGGCCAGGCTAAGGGGTAAGGATGATCCGTTTTTAAAAATTGGTGAGCAAAACGATCGTACCACAGCTGGCAAATCAGGTGTGGTATGGAGTTTAAAAGATATCAGTTTTGATATTCAGCAAGGTGAGGCAGTGGGCATTATTGGCCGTAACGGAGCAGGCAAAAGCACTTTGCTAAAAATACTAAGCAGGGTTACCGCACCCACCACCGGTACTGTAAAAACCAGGGGAAGGGTTGCCAGTTTGCTGGAAGTGGGCACAGGTTTTCATCCTGAATTAACTGGCAGAGAAAATATTTTTCTCAACGGAGCCATACTGGGTATGCGTAAAAAAGAGATTAGTAAAAAGCTGGATGAAATAATTGATTTTAGCGGGGTAGAGCGATACATTGATACGCCTGTAAAAAGATACAGCAGCGGTATGTATGTAAGGCTGGCTTTTGCCGTGGCAGCACATCTGGATGCCGAAATATTGATTGTGGATGAAGTGCTGGCAGTGGGCGATGCTGAGTTTCAAAAAAAATGCCTTGGTAAAATGGGAGAGGTGAGCAAGGGCAGTGGCCGTACCATTTTGTTTGTAAGCCATAATATGGCAGCCATTAAAGCGCTTTGTAATCATGCATTGGTATTAGATAAAGGAGGCATATTGGCAAACAGCGATAGCAGCACCGGTATCCGCATGTACCTTAATTCAGGCGTAGATAGCGATCAAAAAATATTGCAGGATGCGATACAGGATAACAGCGATGAATATATGGTATGGAAACAGGTAGAAGTGCAGCAACAGCATGTGGCCGCTACTGAGCTGGATAACAATAAACCCTTTGATGTTGTAATTACTTATGAGCTAAAAACTGCTGTACGTGGCTTTCGCCTATTTGCAGATATTGCAGATGATCAACAGCTAAGCATAGCCAAAACTTTTTTTGATGAGGCGCAGGATACAGGCACTAACCTGGAGGCTGGTACCTACCGCACCGTATTGCAGTTTCCAGCAGATTTATTGATTGAGGGGCAGTACAGCATCACTTTGTTTGCAGGTATCCATGGTATCCGGCTCATCAGGCCTGTATCGGGTATTCCCATTACCATCAGCATGGTTGAAATGGGATTGTACAAACGACGCAGGTTTGAGGAAGATTTTAGAGGCAAGTTAACACTGCCCCTTAGCTGGAGTACCCAATTAGTGGGTGCGGCCAAACAGTTTTAATAACAATACAAAAAAAGGTGTTGAAAAAAAATAACAGGTTTATTGCTATTATAAAAAGGCTGTTGACGGATGTTGAATTGATTGGTAAATCGGTTGTGTTTGCAATTGCAAACAGGCATCCGCACAATCGGTTTGTACATTTGTATAAATTTAGAAAAGCATTGGCAGTTGGGCATATCTCGCCCTTTCATCGTTTTGCTGCTAAAGGCCAAGCCAACAAAATAGTAAGCCTTCGGCTAAAACAATTTGGGGATGTATTGCTGCATTTTGATTTGGCCGATCCATTTCAAATGGCCATTTGCGAAGAGTTTGTGTTGCATCAAATTTATAACCTGCAGTTGCTTTCGTTTGTGCCGGATTATTCGATTGATTGTGGTACTTACCGTGGCTATTTTAGTTTTTTAGTGGCCGATAAATTTGTAGCGTGTGATTTAATTTGTGTAGAACCTCATCCTGATAATTATGCTGCGTTTACCCAATCTGCCAAACAAAACGGGTTAAAAAATATCCGCATTCACCACAAAGCTTTGTCGGCAACGGCTGGCAGCATTATGCTGGAGCTTTGGGGCAGTAACATGGCAAAAAATGAGGAGGAAGGGGTAAGCAAGGTTGCAGTAGAAACCATTAGCCTGTACGAGCTATTAAAAGATATACCGGCGGGCAAAAAATTGCTATTAAAGGTAGATATAGAAGGCAGTGAGCTTGATTTTTTTCCTGCCTGTATTACACAATTACCGGCTGTGTGCGCTGTTTTTTTAGAAACGCATGATGGCTGGCAGTCACTCCATACCATCAAACAACAATTTATAGAGGCAGGCTTTAGCTTTAGCGTATTACGAGACAGGGGGCTCTACATCGATTCGTTTGCCCAGCGTAATGGATAGCCACATGAAAAAGCGTTTTCATTACATTGGCGATAGCCACTGCAGTTTTTTTTTAGGGTACAATGGCATCCCGCCGGTATATCCGCATGTGGCTAAAAGCTTGTTGCCCGGTTTTTTTTGCTACAGGCTGGGTGCTCCATTGGCCTATCATATCAATCACTATGGTGCCAATAGCCAGGCAAGGGAAAAGCTGGATGCAATTGTTAATACCTGCAATCCCGATAATGATATACTGGTGCTTTGTTTTGGTGAAATTGATTGCCGGGCTCATATTTTAAAACAAGCCGCACTGCAACAAAAACAACCCGAAGCAATCATTCAAAATTGTATTAGCCATTACATGCAGGCCATCCAGTTTTATATCAACAAAGGCTTTACGGTATTGGTATGGAATGCTGTATACTCTGCCAATTACGAGGAAAAAAATACCAATCTTGAGTATCCCTACTTTGGCAGTTACCAGCAACGCAATGCGGTTACAACAAATTTTAACCAGCAATTAAAACAGCAGTTGCAAACCACTGCTGCAAAATTTATTGATATATCGGGGCACCTGCTAGATGCAAATACTGGCCTTACGGCAGAGCAATATTATTTTGATGCAGTACATCTTAATAACCGGCTTTTTCTTACAGCGGTTGATGCAATAAATAAGCTACATAAAAGTCCTCCAATAAGCCAACAACAAGTGTTGCGCTATCAATTTAATTTACGGATGTACACGGTTGGTAATTTTTTAAAAACAATGCCGGCTATTGTAAAAAAATATTTAAGCCGCCTTACAGCTGGTTAATGTCATAGTAAGTTGAGTACTGCCAAAACTGATATTATTAAAATTCGTTTTTCCACACCCTGGAGTCATATCGACTTTAATTCAAGGGTAGCGCCCAACCCCGGCTACCAGTATATTTTTGATGATACGGATGAGCCGGTAGATTATTGGGTAATTTGGGGCGATATAAAACCGGTGCAAAGCACAGGAGTATGTCCGCCACAAAATATTATTTATATTACTGATGAGGTAAATGAACAGCGGTTTTACCTGCAGCCTTTTTTAAACCAGTTTGCAGCCGTTATTACCTGCCGTACCGATCTTAGGCATGCACATATCTTGCAGCACCATGAGCTTAATACCTGGATGGTACAACGCAGCTATCAGCAACTGGTAGCCGAAACCTTCATCGAAAAATCAAAAAAAATATCGGTGGTAAGCTCTAACCTTACCTGGCTGCCGGGGCACAAAAAAAGGTTTGCACTGGTAAATAAACTGGCTGGCCATTTTAAAGATAAACTAGCTGTTTTTGGAAAAGGCATTCATCCCGTTGCCGATAAGTACGATGCCCTGGCGCCTTATCAATATTCCATCGCCATCGAAAATTCGGCTGTGCCCGGGTACTTTACCGAAAAAATTACCGACTGCTATCTTACCCATACCATGCCGGTATATTTTGGCTGCCCGGATATTGATAACTATTTTGATGCCGATACAATGCTAAAAATTGATGTAGAAAATTTTGAAGGCACTGTACAGCAAATTGAACAATTGCTGGATGAAGATCCTTACCAGCAACTGCTGCCGCTGATATACCAGCAAAAGCAGCGATACCTTTCGGCTTACCATATTTTTAATATTCTGCCATCATTATTGCAGCAGCATTTTAACAATCGCAGCGGGCATGTTAAAAACCGCATCAAAGCAGAGCGATGTTTTTACCGGGGATATGCCATCAACCAACTATTGGGCAAGGCGCAACACCTGCTGCAAGTACCAACCGGTTACCGGTTTCAATTACAATTTTCCCAACATCAGCTTTACAGTAATCAAACCTTAAAATAAACAGGCTTTTTTTTTGAAAGAAATTATTTATATCGGCAAGGAGTGTGGATGGAAAACAGCAGTATTTTACCTGCTGTATAAAATTCGGTTAAAGTGTTTGCTGCTTACCGGAGCTGTGGCCGCTGGTAAACGAAAAACCGCCCGGCTCGAAAAAATATACGAGCTGTTGGCCATGCAGCACCTGCCGCAGCTAAATGAACAGGGCAGGCGATATGTTGTTTGCCCACTGCCGGGCATGCCAGCTGCATCCGTTTTTTTGCGCCCGGGCAGCAGCGACTGGAAGGTATATCAGCAGGTGTTTGTATTAAAAGAATACCAGCCGGTGGTAGATATTTATCACCAGTTTTTTAATGACGCTGCACACTGCATCATCGATTGTGGTGCCAATATTGGCATGGCTAGTATTTGGTTGCACCGGGTGTTTCCGGAGGCACGCTTTATAGTGGTAGAGCCATTTGCTGAAAATGCCCAGCTGGCCGAAAAAAATTTTATCAGTACTGGATTAAATCAATATAAATTACTGCAAGGCGGTGTGTGGAGCAGCGATGGCCTGTTGCAAATTAATCGCCAGTTTAGAGATGGAAAAGAATGGAGCATTCGTTTACAGCCGCCTTTGCAGGGCAACGGCGATATACAGGCTTTTTCTTTACCTACTATTTTATTACAGGTAGAAGGTTGGGTGGATATTTTAAAAATTGATGTAGAGGGTGCAGAGCAGGAGCTATTTAAAGATGCTGCCACCGCTGCTAACTTTTTGCAAAGGGTAAAATGCCTGGCAATAGAAATACACGACGAGTTGGATATACGCCAGGATATCTATCGGGTATTATCCGATAACCACTTTTTTTATTTTAATACCAATGAATTAACCATTGCGATAAACAGGCTGTGTATCCATAGCCCGGTAATAAATAAATAGTAAATCTTGCAACCGGTTGTTTCTGTAATAATGCCTGTTTACAATGCCGCACCATATGTGCAAGCGGCATTACAGAGTGTGCTGGGGCAGAGTTTTCAAGCATTTGAAGTATTAATTTATGATGATGCTTCTACAGATGATACCATTGAAAAAATTGAAGCATACAAGGATGAAAGAATTAGGCTGTTTAAAAAAATAAAAAACACGGGTTATACCGATAGCCTTATCCAGGGCCTGCTGGCAGCTCGTGGTAAATACATTGCCCGGATGGATGCAGATGATATTTGCCAGCCGCAGCGCTTTAAATACCAGGTAGATTTTTTAGATGCCAACAGTGCTTACGGAATTGTTGGTAGTGCTGTGGAGGCATTTGACAGTACTGGTGCTAAACAGTTGTGGCAGTATCCGCAGCAGGATGAGGCCATCAGGGCATGGTTGATGTGTAACGCACCCTTTGCACATCCGGCGGTAATGATGCGCCGGCAAGTATTGCTGCAATGCCAGCTTACTTATGATAAAAAGTACGAGCCCTGCGAAGATTATAAATTATGGTTTGAGTTGTTAAAGCATACCAAGGGTCACAATATTGTAATGCCTTTGCTGCAGTACCGGCTGCATCCCCAGCAAACCATTGCCCAAAAAAAAGCATTGCTGATACAACAATCCAACGAGGTGCGTAAAGAGTGGGCATTGGTTGAGTTGGGCATTGTATTTACACAAACACAGGTACAGCAGCATTACCTGTATTTTAATCAATTGCAGGCGGCAGACAGGGCTACGCTTGAAGCACACGCCAACTGGCGCCGTCAATTAACCATGTATATAAAGCAGGCGGGTAAAACAACAACGTACCAACCACTGGTGGATGAATATTGGGTGCGTCATTTAAAAATGCTTACACAGTATAATTTTTCTTGTATAAAATATTGGATGGATGTACCGGTGCTAAAGCGTTTTTCAATTGGTGCATCTATGCGGTATTGGCTTAAATGTTTACTTCATCATCAGTCAAAACCTATCCGCTGATGCGTATGGCATTTGTGTCATACGAATATCCACCCGATACCGGCAAAGGCGGTATTGGTACTTACCTGCATCAATTGATACAGGCTTTACAACCCAACGGTTGGGATGTACACCTTTTTGTAGCAAGCCATTACCGGCAGGGTATTAGTACCGAGTACAATGCTACTATACACCGGGTGCAGTGCAAAGATGTACAAGATTTTAGAGCTGCAGTAGTGCCCGTATTTGCTGCCGAGCATTTGCAACAGCCCTTTATGGTTATTGAAAGTGCAGAGATTAATGCCAATGCATGGGAAATTAAAAAGCAGTTTCCAGCGCTGCCAATGGTAGTGCGGTTGCATGCGCCCGGCCACTTGGTGGAGTTGCTAAAAAAACAATACATCCCCTTTTGGGCTAAACTTCGTTTTGTGCTGGGTGCCTTACGCCGTGGCCGGCTGGATGCAGGCTATTGGCGTACATACAATAAATATACAGATGAAGATTACCAGTTTACCCGGCTTGCCGATAGTTTTACCGCTCCTTCGGCGGCAATGCAGCAATGGGCGGTAGCGCATTGGGGTATACAGCAACGTGAGATTGCAGTTATTCCCAATGTTTTCATACCGCCGGCTGCACTTTTGCAAATACCCATACAGCAACATACGGCTAACCCCGTGGTTGTTTTTTTTGGCCGGCTCAATCCACTAAAAGGATTGGTAAACGCCACTTTAGCCATTAAGCAGTTGCTGCAACAGCAGCCGCATTGCCGTTTTGTGGTAGTGGGTGATGATGGTAATGGGCCTTACGCCGGCACCAGCATGCGTAGCTGGATGCAGCAAGTATTGCAGCCTGTACTGGATAAGGTAAGTTTTAGGGATGGAGTGCCTTATGAAGATTTGCCGGGTATATTGAATGAGGCAACCGTAGTTTTGTTGCCCAGTTTATTCGAAAGCTACTCGTATGCCTGCGCCGAAGCAATGGCAGCCGGTAAAGCAATAGTGGGCAGCAATACAGGTGGTATGGAAGATTTGTTGCAAGATGGCCAAAGTGGTTTGCTGGTAAATCCCCACAGTGTGCCGGCTATATTTAACGCACTGCAACAGTTAGTTACACAACAAGAACTACGCTACCGGTTAGCAGTAGCTGCCCGGCAACGCATTGTTAGCACACAGTTTGGTATTGGGTTAACCGATCAATACACCCAATTATATAACCGTTTGGTTGCAGGTGCATGAGTTTGTTACAAGTATATCATTTTCATAATGGCCAACAGGGTGGTGTGTGGAGTGTAATCAGTAACCTGCTGCGGTACAATCAGCATCCGCTTATACAAAACCATGTAATTTTTTGTATAGAGCATCGGGCTAAAAGAAACGTTAAACTGCCAGCTGTTACAGGTGCTTCCTCTGTTCAATTTTTTTATTATAGCGCCAACTGGAATTTTTATTATACCTGTAAAAAAATGGCCTCCTTACTTCCTGACCAAAAAGCAGTGGTGGTTGCCCACGATTGGCCAGAGTTGGGTATGATGAGTAACCTTGGTTTGCAAAACCCCGTTGTACAATGGCTGCATGGCGATTATAGTTACTACTATACATTGGCAGTAAAACACCAACATGCCATTAACCGTTTTGTAACCGTATCTGCAAAAATTGCAGAAAATCTTTGCAGCCTGCTGCCACATCGCAAAGCACATATTCAATACCTGCGTTTTCCGGTGCCTGCCGTACAGCCGGCTACAATACAGGGTACTTTGCACAACATTATTTTTATTGGCAGGTTAAGTACAGATAAAGGCTATCCCTTGCTGCCGCAGATAGACAGTTTACTGGCGAGTAAATCAATTTTTTTACAATGGCATATTGTAGGCGAAAAACCTCAGGATACAGCAATGCTGCCCTGGGCTGATGAAACGAGGGTTACCTATTATGGTGCGATAGGCAACCAGCAACTGCTGGATATTTTACCCAACATGCATCTGTTTATTTTGCCATCGCTGGCAGAAGGTATGCCGGTTACATTAGCAGAAAGTATGAAGGCTGGCCTCATACCATTGGTGAATAACCTGGGCGGTGGTATTGCTGAATTAATTATCCCGGAACAAACTGGTTTTTTAATTGAGCACAATAGTATTGAGCAATATGCCACAGCCATAAGGCGGATAATTACTGGTGAAGTAAATGCAGCCCATATTAGCCAGCAAGCCATGGCATTGGCCAACCAGTTATTTGATGCGGCTATTAATACCCAACTTGCCGAATCCGTATTGCAAGCTGCGGCAACCGATAGCTTGCATAAAATGCCAGAAAAGGTATACGGCTCCAGGCTGGATAAAAAATGGATGCCCAATTTTTTTACAGCAATGTTGAGAAAGTTTTCAAAAAATGGCTGATACTATTTTGGTAAGTGTATTAATGACGGCCCATAACCGGCAAGCCTATATTGCAGAAGCGATAGAAAGTGTGCTGGCATCAAGCTATACTAATTTTGAATTAATTATTTGTGATGATGCATCGGCAGATAATACCGTTGCCATCGTTCAATCCTATCTTTTAAAAGACAGCAGGATACAGTTATATGTCAACGAGCAAAACCTGGGTGATTATGTAAATAGAAATAAGGTGGCAGGATTTGCCAAAGGCAAATACATTAAGTATGTAGATTCGGATGATAAGATTGCCGTAGATGGTTTGCAAAAAATGGTTGCCGCTATGGAAATGTACCCACAGGCGGCATTAGGTATTATGCAGCATGAGGAAAATCAAACGCTACAAACACCATTGTATCCTTTGTGTATTACGCCGGAGCAGGCTTACCTGCAGCATTACAACGGCTATGGTATTTTGCGCTATGGCCCCACCGGCACTATCATACGCAGGGATATTTTTTTTCAGCTCAACTGTTTTGGTACCAGCCGCTTTTTAGGCGATACAGAGTTTTGGCTAAAACTGGCTGCCAAATATCCTATTGTTAAGATTGAGCCCGGCGTGGTTTGGTGGCGGGTGCATCAAGGGCAGGAGTATGATATAGGGCATAAACAATTTGCTTACTTGCGTTATTCTTACCCCATTTTTATTAGCTCCCTGCAATCAACACAATGCCCATTAAAAAACAGTGATGTAAAAAGAATTGTGCTTCGCCTTAAATGGAAACATGCCCGGGATATTTTAAACCTGGCAATGGTACGCCGTATGCCCTTGCTGGCTGCAACTATTTTTAAAGAGTCCAGGTTTAACTTGATGGATATCTTTACGGGAATGCTTCCTTACAACCGCTTAAAGCGTAAGTTTTAATACTGGTAAATCAGTTAAAAAAAATGACAGCCCAACCACCACTGGTAAGCGTTCTTATCACGGCTTATAACAGGCAACAATACATCCGGCAGGCTATTAGCAGTGTACTGGCATCTACCTATCAGCATATTGAAGTGATTGTATGTGATGATGCTTCTACTGATGATACATTAGCCATTGCCAGGCAAATTGCACAAATGGATGCAAGGGTAACCGTACTTGCCAACCCACAAAACCTGGGCGATTATGCCAACCGAAATAAAGCCGCTGCAGCTGCTACCGGTAAGTATTTAAAATACCTCGATTCAGATGATTATATCTATCCCCATTCAATAGCTATATTGGTGGCGTATATGGAGCAACATCCTGATGCCGGGTATGCCTTTTGCGATAATGCCGTACAGGATAACGAGCAACCTTTTCCGGTACAATACAGCCCGGCAGAAGCTTTTAAAAAACATTTTTTGCAGGATGGGTTGTTTTATGCCGGCCCCGGTGGCACCATCATCCGGCGCAGTGTATTTGTACAAGTACAGGGTTTTTCTGGCAAGCGTTTTTTTGGAGATACAGAGCTGTTGATGAAAATTGCACTGCTGCACCCGGTACTAAAAGTGCAGCCGGCATTAATATGGTGGCGGATACACCAGGAGCAGGAAGCCGCCCAGGAAAGAAAGCAACCCGTAATAATTGCAGAGCGCTACCGGCTGATGAGTAGCTTTTTACAACAATCGCCCCTAAGCCCGGCTGAAAAGAAAAAAGCACAATTGGTGCTGGATAAATTGATGGCCCGAAATATTTGGCGCTACGGAATTGCGGCTATGCATATAGGTAACACAAGGGCAATGCTGCATGCAGCCGGATTTTCTGTTACAGATTTGCGAAAAGCTTTTTATATAAAAAATAAAGTAAAAAAAATGCTGGGCACCGCCAGTTGATGCGGTGTGCAGGCAAATAGTTTGATATGGCAATAGAAAGAATTGTACCCGGATCTGTAGAGTGGGAGGCATATTATGCCAACCATATTTTTCGGTACCAGTTTGCTGCTACTGTGCTTAAAGATGCTGCAATAAAAAATTTGCTGGATGCCGCATGCGGAGTAGGGTATGGCGCCCATTACCTTGCTACCCACTTACCCGCTGTGCAGGTAACTGCTATCGACCGCTCAGCCGACGCTTTAAAAAAAGCCAACCAATATTTTACCAATCAGCATACCCGTTTTTTAGCAGATGATTGCCATACCCTGGCTGCGGCCTCCAGCTATGGCCCTTATCATGCTGTTGTAAGTTTTGAAACGCTGGAACATTTGCCACAGCCAGCAGCTTTTTTAAACAGTTGTTTTAGCAACCTGCATCCCGGCGGACAATTAATAGTTAGCACACCCAATAAATCGGTGAGCAGCCCAACAGAACTCAATTGGGCTTACCACGAAAAAGAATATACAGCCGCTGAACTTATGGCGCTTTTATTGGCTGCTGGTTTTAACAACATTTGTTTGTATGGCCAGCAGTTTACTGCCAAAGGGCAACTAAAAAACGAAATAAGGGCCGATTTAAACCGCCTGCACTCCAACCCATTTATTCGTATAGGCAAATGGATACAACGCTTAAAAGGTCACCCGCCACAACCGGTATTAAAAGAAACGCTGGATGATTTTGAGCTGGTAACTTTTAACGATGCAGCTGCCTGCGATGCCAAGGGAATAAATGGGCCATTTGTATTAATAGCTGTATGCAGCAAATAGCTTTGCTATACATTTTTATATGCGGATAGTACATTGCCTGATACAATATATGCCCAGGCATATAGCCGGTACCGAAATTTATACGCATACGCTGGCCAAAATGCAGCAGCAGCAAGGCAATACGGTGGCCGTGTTGGTGCCCTTTGTTACCCATTACCGGGCAAATGATTTTGTGCCTAGGTATGAGTATGATGGTGTAGCTGTTTACCAGTTTAAAGAAACTGCCAATCCCTTAAACCGGGATTTGTATTCCGGCAAAAAGCTACCCGAAGGGCTGGATGATTTTGCAGCAGTGCTGGAAGCATTGCAGCCTGATGTAATTCATTTTCATGAATTGAATAGAAGTGTGGGTATTACGGCAGCGCATGTAAAAAGAGCCAGTAGTGTGGGTGCAAAGATTATACTTACCATGCATCTGTCGTTTTTAACCTGTGCTACCAATACATTGGTGCGTAATAATCAGCTTTGCGATGGGCTAATCCGTACTGTTAGGTGTGCTGCATGCACCCTACACACACAAAATGCTATTCCATATTTTTTGGCTTTGCCTGTTGCCGCAGGTAGCAGCTTATTGGTAAGTAGCGGCATAAGTAATGCATTGCCTGCGGGCCGGTTTAAAACGATGCTGCAACTGCCCTTAACTGTTAAACGAATTAAAGCCGAATTGAAATTATTGGAGCAATATGTACATCAATTTGTATCGCTTACCCAATGGTACCGGCAGGTATTGCTTGATAACAACCTGCCGCCAGCAAAAATTACAGTAATACCAGCCGGGCTTGCATTAACAAAACATACGGGTGACGCTGTATGGTCGCCTGCACAACCCGGCCAACCTTTAAAATTGGTTTTTATAGGACGGGTGCAGCCACAAAAAGGGGTGCATTTGCTGATAGAAGCGGCCAAGCAATTTAACAGCCGCCAACTGCAGGTTTTTATTTATGGCCGGGCAGAAAAAGATACTTATTATGCCCACTGCGTTGCACTAAGCCAACAGTGTGCACATGTACATTGGATGGGGTTTGTAGAAAGAGAGGCCGTGGT
>JBDKJT010000166.1:0-7974 GCA_039796475.1 Bacteroidota bacterium
ATATCATCCCGAAGCCGGGCAAACTCTGCATTAGAAAGTTTTACCCGGTTGAGTGTTTCAAACTTGCTGCGGAAGTTTTGTTCGAGTGCATGGCGGTCTTTTATATCGGTGCGATAAGTGTATTTAAGGTCGGTGAGTTTACCGATAAAGCCGTATTCTACTTCGGGTTCGTTAACCATCAGTATATTTAAAGGGTTTAAAAATATTAATACATCTTTTTTGCAGCGGGTTTTGCGAATGTATTACATATTGGTTATCCGCTGGCAAAATTGAGCCGTAAGCAGCCTAATTGATTGGCATTAATGGATGCTTACAGGATGGCATTAGTATTATAAAGTAACATTTTAGTGCCAGCCGTGTATGCTACTACCTGTTTCTGCCCTGCTCATCGGGGTAAAGGCCGGGCAATGCATCGCTCTGCCAAAATTGTTTACTATCAATATCCAGTATGCTCAGCTTGCCGGTAAAGGCAGCGCCGGTATCAATATTCCATACATTACAACCCTGCATAGGCACATCCATACCGTAATACAATGTGGGTGTATGGCCTATATATATTTCTTCAAACAGCTTTAAGCGTTTGGGATAAAACAGCGAATTTTTTTGCATTTTGTTATCCATAATCACAGCGGTTTCCCAAAGGGTTCTATCCCAGCTAAAGCTGGCCGACCGAAACTCATGCTGCGGCCCATGCATGGAGGTAAAGCCGGCATGTATAAAAAGCCGGTTCAATCCATCAATATAATAATAAGGCATGTGCTCAAAAAAGCTAAGGTGTTGCTGGCGTTGTGGCGCTAAAACAGGGGTGTAACTTTGGATGGTTTGTTGCCCGCCATGCTGCAGCCAGGTGCTGTTGGCGGTGCCGGTACGCAACCAATCTTCACACCAGGCATCGTGATTGCCTTTTATAAAAATGCAGGGTTGCTGTTGCGATAGCTTTAGTACACAATCTACCACGGCGGCGCTTTGGCTCCACCCATCTACATAATCGCCTAAAAAAATAAGCGTATCGCTGCTGTTTACGGCTGCCCGATGCATTACCTGCTGCAGGGCTTTTAGCCCACCGTGTATATCGCCTATTACCAATGTTCTGCCCATACAGTTGTAGCATTTTAATAAAATAATGGCGCCTTTATGGCCACACAAGATTGTAAATTATTTAAAAAGCCTTTCACTAAATCATCCGGATGATTTGGTGAAAGGCTTTTTGCTTAGCCGGCACAGGGCCGCCTACCAGAACTTAACGTACAAGGCTGCCAGTATCAATAAGGTAGCTACAATCATCGCCACAATAGAGGGCTTAAGTTTAAACATCTCTTTATCCAGCTCAAACGCTTTAGGATTTTGTTTGGGCCCAGCCATACTAATTACAATCATTACCAGCATGGTAAAAAAGAAGGCCCAGCCCATGTTAATTAAAAACGGTATTTCGTACACACCCTTGCTATTTTTAAAGGCGGTGTACAACAATGTTTCGCTGCCAAACACACTTACCGCAAAACTGTTAAAGAAAACAGACATGGCAAAGCCGGTTATTAAGCCAGCCACAGCTGCAGTACCCGTTGTTCTTTTCCAAAACATACCCAGCAAAAACATGGCAAATACACCCGGGCTAATAAAGCCGGTATACTTTTGTATAAAGGTAAAGCCACCTTCGCCGCCAATACCCAGCAAATCTTTCCACTCAAATATTACGGCGAGTGCAATGGCAGCAAATGCAGCCATGCGGCCTATCCACACCATATTTTTTTCTGCTGCTTCGCCAGCGGCGGCGGTATCTTTTTTCTTAAAATATTTTACATAAATATCCAGCGTAAAAATGGTGGCAATGCTATTAAGCTTACCCGCCAGCGATGCTACTATGGCCGCTGTTAAGGCAGCAATGGCCAGGCCTTTAAGGCCTGAGGGTAAAAAGCCAAGTATAGCTGAGTAGGCATCATCCATCCCTCTTAACCCTTGCAGGTGGCCATTTTGATGCAATACATATGCAGCAATACCGGGCAGCATTACAATTATAGGCATCATCAATTTTAAAAAACCGGCAAACAAAATTCCTTTACGGGCTGTAGACAAATCGGCCCCCAATGCCCGCTGGGTGATGTACTGGTTGCAGCCCCAATAGTTAAGGTTTACAATCCACTGGCCGGCAAAATACATCGCAATACCGGGCAGTATCAGGTATTTATTTACATCCTCTTGCGAAGAGGCTTCAGTTGGTTTGGCCAATATCATTTTAAAGTGATCGGGCGCTTCGTTCATCAATGTTTTAAAACCAGCAATGGCGCTGCTGCCCATGCCAAATTTTTCGCTTACAATGGTTAAGGCAAAGTAGATGGTTGCAAAGCCACCAATGATTAACACGGCTACTTGTATTACATCTGTATAGCCTATCACCTTCATACCACCCAGGGTAATTATTAGTGAAAAAACTGCCAGCGCCACCATTACAATGTGCAGGTACTCGGGGCCAATTAAGCCGCTAATGGCTATTGCACCCAGGTACAGGATAGAGGTAAGGTTTACAAATACATATAACAATAGCCAAAAGATGGCCATTATTAACGACACCGTTTCGTTATACCGCTGTTTTAAAAACTGCGGCATGGTGTATATTTTATTTTTTAAGTAAATGGGTATAAACCAAACAGCAATAATGATAAGTGCCAGGGCGGCTATCCACTCGTAGGCTGCCACGGCAATACCCACAAAATAGCCATTACCGCTCATGCCAATAAATTGCTCGGCCGAAATATTGGAGGCAATTAAAGAGGCGCCAATGGCCCACCAGGTAAGCGACCCTTCGGCCAAAAAATAATCGTGTGAGGCCGTAACGGTTGCTTTTTTCTTTTTGTTATACACCCAGTAGCCATACCCTGCCACCAGTATAAAATACACAATAAAGATGAGCAGGTCTAAAGTTGAAAGATTGTTCATGAGCAATGATGTTCGTGGTTTTTTAAACTTGTTTATTGGTGATTGAGTTTGTAATATACTTCACTCCAGCGCAATTCGTTTTTAAATTGGTATAAATCTGTTTGTTTTCCAATTTTTACATATTCAATACCCGCCATTTCGGCAAAGTCTTCCATATGTTCGCTGGTAAGGTTTTGGCTGTAGCCGGTGTGGTGTGCACCGCCAGCCAGTATCCAGGCGGCACATCCGTCCGTCATGTTTGGATAAGGTTTCCACAGTACTCTTGCCACTGGCAGGTTGGGCAGGTCGGCCACTGGTGCTACGGCTTCTACCTCGTTCACCAATAAACGAAAACGGTTGCCCATATCTATTACCGATGCGTTAATAGCTGGTCCGGCGGCCGAATTAAATACCAGCCTTACGGGGTCGGCCTTACCGCCAATGCCCAGCGGATGTATTTGGCAAGCCGGTTGATGGCTGGCAATACTGGGGCAAATTTCCAGCATATGGCTGCCCAGCACCAATGGATTGGCAGGGTCAAAATGATAGGTATAATCTTCCATAAAGCTGTTGCCACCCGGCAGGCCGGTGCCCATCACCTTCATGGCACGTACCAGTGCGGCGGTTTTCCAATCGCCTTCACCAGCAAAGCCATAGCCCTTTGCCATCATGCGTTGTGCGCCAATGCCGGGCAGTTGTATCATTCCATGCAGGTCTTCAAACGTATCGCTAAAGCCTTTAAAATTTCCGTTTTGTAAAAAGTATTGCAACCCCAACTCAATTTTAGCGGCATCCCTTAACGATTGGTAAGCACTGCCATCTTTTTTTAAGCTGCTGGCCATTTCATAAGTATCAAAATATTCCTGCACCAGTTTATCTGTATCAGCATCGCTTACTTCGTTAATTACTTTTACCAGGTCGCCAATACCGTGTGTATTTACACTGTAGCCAAATTTCATTTCGGCTTCTACCTTATCACCATCTGTTACCGCTACAAAACGCATGTTATCGCCAAAGCGTACAAACCTGGCGCCCTGCCAATCGTTCCATCCGGCGGCAGCCCTTGCCCAGGCATTTATTTTGTTTACCACGGCCTTATCCTGCCAGTGGCCCACCACCACCTTTCTTTTTATTTTCATCCGGGTAGCAATAAAGCCAAACTCCCTGTCGCCATGTGCACTTTGGTTCAGGTTCATAAAATCCATGTCTATGCTATCCCAGGGTATATCCCTGTTAAATTGTGTGTGCAGGTGCAGCAAGGGCTTTTGTAAAATTTTAAGGCCATTGATCCACATTTTTGCAGGCGAAAAAGTATGCATCCAGGCAATGATACCAATACAGTTTTTTGCAGCATTGGCTTCGGCGCATACAGCGTATATTTCTTCGGTTGATTTTACAGTAGGTTTAAAAACCACGTTTACCGGTATGCTGGCATCAGCATGCAGCGAAGCGGCTATTTGCTGCGAATGTTCGGCCACCTGCCTCAGCGTATCATCCCCGTACAAATGCTGGCTTCCGGTTACAAACCAAACTTCTAACTCTTGTAATGCTTTCATTGTATTTGTTTTATTATAGTGATAAACTTTTTGTTTTTTTTGATATCAACAGTTGTTTAAATAGCATCTTCACAGGCGTCGCACCCTTGTACAGCCTGCCTTTCAGCGGCATTTTATTGCGTAACCATGTCTACGGCTTTTACTTGCTCAGCAAACCAAACCATCATTTCTCCCTTACCCCTGTTGGCCCAGGCATAATAAGGTATCAGCAGCAAGGGCTGGGTTACCGTGGTTACTTTGTTATCGGCTACCTGCACCTGGCTTGCGGTGGTTTTTAATATTGTAATGCCATTTAATAAATTGGGCTGTTCCTCTGCCGTAAATAGGGCGGCAGCCGGCAATATGGTGCCTGCAACCTTGCCCGAATTATCTGCCCACTCGGCACAATACATTAGCGGCCCTCTTTGTATGGCCACTTTGCCCACATTGTCTTTAAGATTTTCGTGTGCTTTTACCCGTTGCACGGGCATAGGCAGGCTAACTTGTACCACATCATTTTTTTTCCAGCTGCGGTTTAATATTGCATAGCCATTTTGCAGCTGGTATTGTACTGGCTGGCCATTTACTGTAATGGTAGCGGCAGATGGCTGCTGTACTGCATAGCTGTACAAATTAGATGGTATAGCCTCATTGCGGCTCCAGCCCGGTATACGTATTTTTAAAGCAAAAGCAGTGGCAGATTTTTTGGGTTGTATAATAAATTTTAAATCGCCGCTCCAGGGGTAATTGTTTTGCTGCTCAATTTGTACCGGCTTACCATTTACCAGCAAGCTGGCATGGCTATTAATAAAAAGATTTACAAATAATTCATCTGCTTTTTGGGCATATACATAACCTGGTACCGATGGTAACAGCCGTGTAACATTGGTAGGGCAGCAGGAGCATTCAAACCAGCCACTGCGTTCTCTTTCGAGGCTGGGGTGATGGTAGTGCTCTTTTACCTGCATGGCGTTGGTATAAAAAAACGATTTGCCATCCAGGCCCACGCCTGATATCAGCCCGTTGTACAATATTTTTTCCAGCACATCAATATACTTAGCATCGCCATGCAGTTGAAACATGCGCTGGTTCCAGTACACATTGGCAATGGCTGCACAGGTTTCGTTATAAGCAGTGTTGTTAGGCAGTTCGTAATTTTCGCCATAGCGCTCACCCGATGGTATTGCACCGGCCCCACCTTGTACGTATATTTTTTTATACAGCACATTGTTCCAGATACTGTCAATTGCCAGTAACAGTTTTTCATCGCCAGTAAGTGCTGCCACATCAGCTACGGCTGCGTATAAATAACCTGCTCGTACAGCATGGCCTACAGCCTCCCGTTGGTCGGTTACGGGTATATGATCTTGCCAGTAGGCACCGTTTTTAAACAGGTCTTTATCTTTAGCATCGTACCCATTATAGTGGCCACGTTCGTCAATAAAAAAACGGGCAGTTTCCAGGTATTCTTTTTTGCCAGTAATACGGTACAGCTTTACCAAGCCCATTTCCACCACTTCGTGGCCGGGTGCTACGTGTAGTTTGTCTTTACCAAAAACACTGCATACCAGGTCGGCATTTTTTAAGGCAATATCCAGCAGGTTTTTTTTACCGGTGGCAGCAAAGTGGGCAGTAGCAGCCTCGTACAAGTGGCCAGCGTTGTACAACTCATGGCTCATCTCTCTTTCTTTTTCCCAGCGGTTGGCACCCGACCAATCGTGAGGTTTAGCAGGGTTAATGGTACGGGCTGTGTACAGGTATCCATCTGGCTCCTGTGCTTTAGCCACTTTTTCTATCAGCGAATCAATGTATAACTCCAGTTTTTTATCAGGAAAAATGCTGAGAGAAAAAGAGGCGCCCTCAATGGTTTTATAAATATCTGTATCATCAAATGGATAAACAGTACAAAACTTACCGCTTTTAGCAGCAGCCATCTCAAAGTTTTTTACCCTGCCGGTACGTTCACATCTTTCAAAAGATGCTGGTATGGTTACCGTATGATTGGTTTTTAACCGGGGCAGCCAAAAATTATCGGTAAGTTGTACACTGGTAAAAGATACCGGTGTATATGTATAATCTTTTTGCTGGGCCGCTATGCCGCTGCAATACAGTATCCCAATTGCGAAGAGTACTTTTTTCATTGCTGTTGATATTTAATTGCTCACCGGTTTTTTACTATTGCCTCCGGCTGTTGTAGCTAATTGTTTTAAAAAAATTATTGCTGGCCATAATAGCTGTCGGGACCATGCTTACGTTCAAAATGTTTTTGTATCAATGCATCTTTTAACCGTGGAGCATTGGCATTTATTTGCTCTGTAAGCAAAGCCATCTGTGCTACATTTTCCAGCACAGCACTGTTGTAAACCGCTTTGGCAGCTGTTTTGCCCCAGGTAAAGGGGGCATGGTTGCCCACCAATATCATTTCTACCTCTTCATAACTCAGCCCTTTTTCTTTAAAGCAGTTAATTATCTGAAAACCGGTTTCGTACTCGTAGTTGCCTTTAATCATTTCATCACTCATAGGTGCAGCACAGGGCACATCCACGGTGATATGATCGGCATGCGTGGTACCAAAAATGGGTATAGCTCTTTGTGCTTGTGCCCACGATGTAGCGTAGGTGGAGTGGGTATGTACAATGCCATTTATATTATGCCAGTGCTTGTACAATACTGCATGCGTTTTGGTGTCGGATGATGGCCTTAAGCTACCCTCAATGGTAACGCCATCAAAATCTACTATTACCATTTTATCGGCGGTGAGTTCGCTATATGGTACACCGCTTGGCTTAATGGCAAAAACACCTAGTGCCCTGTCTGCAGCGCTTACATTGCCAAATGTAAACAACACCAGGCCCAGTTGTGGCAACTGCATATTGGCCTGGTAAGCCTCTTCTTTTATATGTTGGTATTTACTCATGATGTGATGCGGTTATAAGTGATGGGGCTGTTACCTGTTGCTCAATAAATTGGCCTAGTATTTTATACTGTTGGTATCGTTGCTGGTAAATAGCTACCATGGCCGGGTTGGGCTGGTACTCCATATCAAAGCCCTGCCCCATGGCCTGCATGGCATCTTGTACCTTATTATATAAACCTGCGGCTGTAGCTGCAAACATGGCTGCACCTAAGGCACAGGTTTGCTCGGAGCGGTGTATGCGGATGGGCATATTGTTTACATCGGCCATCATTTGCATAATAAAAGGAGATTTACGAGCTACTCCGCCCAGGCCAATGAGGCCTTTAACAGGTATGCCCTGCTCTACAAATCTTTCGGCAATGGCTTTGGCACCAAAGCAGGTAGCTTCTACAATTGCTCTAAAAATAGCAGGTGCACCGGTGCCCAATGCAATACCACTGATAGAGGCCGTTAACAGTTGGTTGGCATCCGGCGTACGGCGGCCATTTAACCAATCTACGGCATATTCGCTGTCTGCTGTTACTGGTAACAGGGCCGCTTGCTGGCTTAATACCGGTATGATGGCATCTTCAGTGGCAGCCACCAGGGTATTAATCAAGGCTTCATCTG
>JBDKJT010000167.1:0-13157 GCA_039796475.1 Bacteroidota bacterium
ATAGATACACCCAACACTGTTTTGCCTACTGTAAAAAGCAGCAAGTATTTTAACAGCATATTGGTGATGATAATTTTTGCTTTATACAGTAAGCCCAGTATAAACAGGTTTTTTTTAGATATCCTTTTAAAAGGATCAATACCCAGGATTTTCAACTCGGGATCGGGCAACTCCAGCGCCGTACGTGCCAATATATTTTTGGCACTAAATACAGTGCTTTGTAGTAACTCATTTTGTGCAGCATGCATATTTATCAGCTCACTTACCTCGTACACGGCTTTTAAAGCAATAATAAAAAGCACATAAAACTCAATGGCTACCAATACCAGTGTAACAGCGGCCACCCAGCCATAATGTTGCAAGGCCGGTGCCTCTTGCAAATACACATCTACCCATACAGCCGGAAAAACACAAGCCATACCAATAAGGCTAGATAGCAACATGCCCCGTATACTAATACGCCGGATGCGGCTTGCCAGTGCCGCATCTGTAAAGTCAAACACACTATGGTCGGCATCTATACGCCTGAACAGGGTAAGGTAAAAAATACCAAACCGCTCCAGGCGGGATGGCTTATGTGCCGGAATATCAATTACAGGTTTTCTCAAAAAAAAGTAAAATTATTTTAACGAATATAAGCAAAGCGCCTTAAGCTGGCTTTTTGAGTAATGCAGCTTTCAATTTTCTTTATCGGGGCAAATACGTTACAAATAACAGTTTCGCTTATTTTTGCAGCCTTATGGCAAACGAACAAAATATTTTTGCAGAACTGATAGCGCATTGTAAAGAATATGGCTACATTTTTCAAAGCAGCGAAATTTATGATGGCCTGGCAGCAGTATACGACTATGGGCAAAACGGGGCACAATTAAAAAAGAACATCAGGGATTACTGGTGGAAGAGTATGACCCAGCTACATGAGAATATCGTGGGTATTGATGCTGCTATTTTTATGCACCCCACTACCTGGAAGGCCAGTGGCCACGTAGATAATTTTAGCGATCCGATGATTGACAATAAAGACAGTAATAAGCGTTACCGTGTTGATCATTTAATAGAAGCACATGCTGAGCAATTGGCACTGCAAGGCAAAAAAGAAGAAGAGTTTGCCCTGCTAAAAACTATGGATAGTTTATTGGCTGCGGATGATTTTGCAGGATTAAAAAAACTGATTGAAGACAACAAGATGGTTTGTGCCATTAGCAAAACTTGTAACTGGACAGATGTACGCCAATTTAACCTCATGTTTAAAACAGAGTTTGGTGCCGTTGCCAGCGACAACCCTGATGACAATATTGTATACCTGAGGCCCGAAACTGCACAAGGTATTTTTGTAAATTTTTTAAATGTGCAAAAAACCGGCCGGATGAAGATACCTTTTGGTATTGCACAAACCGGCAAAGCTTTTAGAAACGAAATTGTGGCCCGCCAGTTTATTTTTAGGATGAGGGAATTTGAGCAAATGGAAATGCAGTTTTTTATACGCCCCGGCAGCCAAATGGAGTGGTATAATTATTGGAAAGAGGCAAGAAAAAAATGGCACGAAAGCCTGGGCATACCTGCCGATAAACTGCGTTACCACGATCATGCTAAACTGGCCCATTATGCCGATGCAGCACTTGATATAGAATTTGAATTTCCCTTTGGCTGGAAAGAGCTGGAAGGCATCCATAGCCGAACAGATTTTGACTTAAGCAACCACCAAAAGTATAGCAAAAAGAAACAGCAATATTTTGATAATGACATAGACCCTGCCACCGGCAAGCCTTATGGCAACTACATTCCTTATGTTGTGGAAACATCTGTAGGGCTAGACAGGCTTTTTCTTACCATACTTAGCAATGCCTATGCTAATGAAAAATGGACCAAAGAAGATGGCACAGAAGACAGCCGGGTTGTGCTACGTATACCTGCTAAAATAGCCCCTACCAAACTGGCTATTTTGCCTTTGTTAAAAAAAGATGGCTTACCCGAAATTGCTACCCAATTAATGGATGAATGCAAGGGCAGCTTTATGTGTTTTTACGAAGAAAAAGATGCCATTGGCAAGCGTTACCGCCGGATGGATGCCATTGGCACTCCATTTTGTGTAACCATCGATCATCAAACCAAGGAAGACAATACGGTTACCATCCGTTACCGGGATACGATGACGCAGGAGCGTATACCACTAAGCGAAGTAAAAAAACTGATACTGGAAAAAACCATTTAATTTAAACAAAGAGGGTTGCTATTTGCAACCCTCTTTGTTTAATATAGTATGGTAAATTCTATCGTCATCATCAAAGATGCTACGCTATTTTTCAGCGTTCGTAATAGGGCACTTCGTCTCTTTCAGAAGTTTCTTGCTGGTTCCAGTAAGCTTGTGTTACCACAAAGCCTTGTGCTGTTTTTAACATCCGCCCAAATATGGCATTTACTGCATTAAAGGTATAATCTGTTACCCCCACCGTAAAAGTAGCTGGGGGTGGTGGCGGCTCAACCGGCATTTCTGCTGCATCTGTTGCTGGTTTTGCGGCAACCTTTGGTGGCGGTGTTGGTACCAGCATTACCGTATAGCCATTGTGTTGCAGCAGTTGTTTCAAAAATTCGGCACGCCCGGGCAATACGTTTTTTTCCACGATGGCGCATTTAACTGCATCCAGCTCTTCAAACTCATGATTTTTATTAATTGCCATAACAGTTTTATTTTTTACAACCATCCATCAACTGATGGCTACAATATAATCGTACACCTGGCCCAGCAAGCCTGTCATCATAATACCAATGGTGCATACAATCAATCCAATTTTTACTTGCACAGGAATGGGTATAGCAGCCATCGGCTCTTGTGCCTTATCCATAAATACTGCCCTAACTATACGCAGGTAATAATACAACGATAGTACAAGGTTAAGCGCTATTATAATTACATACCAATAGCTTGCTTTTTGAGCACCGGCTGTTATTAAAAAAAGTTTGGCAAAAAAACCAGCAGCAGGTGGCACGCCTGCCAATGAAAATAAAGCCAGTGCCAGCATCCAGCTTAAAAAGGGATTGCTTTGATACAGCCCTTTATAATCGCCGATATCTTTACGGCCCGTATGCGCCAACACCATGCCTGCTACTGCAAATGCAGCCAGGTTAGAAAATACATACACCAGCACAAAGTACAGCACCGCACTGGCACCTGCCACGCTATTGCTACTAATGGCAGCCAATATAAACCCTACCTGCGCAATAGAGGAAAATGCCAGGAAACGCTGCATATTTTGTTGCCGCAAGGCAAATAAATTACCCACCAGCATGGTAATGATGGATAATGCTAACAACAACGGATACCATACTGCCTGCAAAGGCAAAAACACCTTGTACAAAATGGTAATAAAAACAAATGCAAAAGCGCCCTTTGATATCACCGATAAAAATGCAGCCGTAGCAACCGGGGCGCCCTGGTACACATCGGCTGTCCATAAATGAAAGGGAACAATTGAAAGTTTAAAACCAAATGCTGCAAACAAAAAAACAAATGCTAGCACTTGCAGGTTACTGGTATTGGTAAGTGCAGCCAGTTCGTCAAATGCAATAGTGCCTGTGGCCCCGTACACCAACGAAATACCAAACAGCAAAATACCAGAAGCAAAGGCTGCAGACAAAATCATTTTAACACCAGCCTCTGCAGATGCTTTACCGGGCAATTGAAAACTAACCATTGCAGCTACTGGTATACTCGCCAGCTCCAGCGACAGATAAAACATCAACAGGTTGGTACTAGATAGTAAAAAAAATAATCCGAGTAATGCACTTAGCAGCAGTACAAAAAACTCTGCCATATTAACGCATTGCTTAAACCAGGGTGTAAATAAAAAAGCAATTAATAATACCCCGAGGTTTAAAATATTTTTTTGATACACTGTGAGCAAACTTGTTTTGTACAAGCCGCCAAATAAGCTACCCTCCTGCACCCACATAAAACCAATTGCGGTATTAAGCAGCAGCAATACTTGTATCAGCAGCAGCATTTTTTGGCCAGTTATCCACCCGCCTATTTTTATAAACAGGAGGATAAAAATGATGGCAGTAATGGCCAGCTCATGTTTCATTAAAAGTAAAAGCTCATTCATCCGAGGATATTATTTTATGCCAGCACTTGTGGCATTTATTTTTTGCATAATCAATTCGGTGGCAGGGCTTACCAAACTGTTTAACCAGCCCGGTGCCAAGCCGATGGCCAGTATACCCGCCAGCAGCAAAACAGCGGCTGCTTTTTCGTACCAGGCAGCATCAGTTAATAGCTCAAATTGCTTAGGCAAAGGGCCCATGGCCACTTTGCCAATAGCTCTTAAAATATATACTGCTGTTACCACTATCGACATACAGGATACAATAACGGCCGCCCGGTAAAAGCTACCCGGGTTTTGCCAGGAGCCAGTAAAAATGGTCATCTCGGCAACAAAACCGCTTAAGCCGGGCAGGCCAAGTGAGCAAAGCCCTGTGAAAAATAACACGGTTGTAATAAATGGCATTACCCTCATCAAACCACCCATCTCATTTATTTGGCGGGTATGGGTACGTTGGTAAAGCATACCGATAACAGCAAAAAAAAGAGCCGTCATTACCCCGTGGCTAACCATTTGCATTACGGCACCTGTTAACGCTGTTTGGGTAAGCATACCAATGCCCAACAATACAAACCCACAATGGCTGATAGAAGAATAAGCATTCATATACTTAAGGTCTCGCTGCAGCATGGTGGCAAATGCACCATACAATATGGCAATGGCAGCTAATACAATTACCACATCGCCATAGGCTTTGGCACCCGCTGGTAGTAAATAAACAGCTACCCTGAGGCAGCCATAGCCACCCAGCTTCATAGAGATGCCTGCCAGGAACATAGAGCCAGCCGTAGGTGCCGACGAATGCCCATCTGGCACCCAGGTATGAAAAGGAAACAGTGCGGTAAAAATGCCAAAACCGGCAAACAACAAGGGAAAGCAGATTTGTTGCACTGTTGCCGGTATCGCCTGGCCTGATAGTGCTACCAAATTAAACGTTTTATCTGCCCCACTACCAAAGTACATCCCCAGCATGCCTACTAACACCAACGCAGAGCCCAACATAAGCATCAGCGCCAGTTTACCTGCCGCATACTCTTTTTTTCCACTACCCCAAATACCAATAAGCAGGTACTTTGGTATCACCGCTACTTCTAAAAAGAAAAACAATACAAATAAATCCAGCGATATAAAAAAACCATAAGCACCCAGGCTTAGCAATATCAATAATAGGTAAAACTCTTTCGTCATTTTAGTTACCGTCCACGATACCAATACGCCAGCCATTACAATAAAGGCTGTAAGTATAATCATAGCTACGGCAATACCATCTACCCCAACATGAAAACTAATGCCCCAGGATGGAAACCATTGATATTGTTGTTGAAAAATAAACACCTGTGAATTACCGCCTGCCCTTGCCAAACGATAGGCACCCAGCAAACCAAAAGATAAAGCAAACTGTACAGCAGCACCTGCAAAAGCAACCAACCTTACTTGTTGCGGCGTACGTACCAGCCAAATGGCTAGCGCTGTAACCAGCGGAATTAAAATCAGTAATAATAAATTCATGCCTGCTTTGCTATTTCCTTAAATAAATAAATACTACCGCCAATACCACAATGCCCACTAAAAAATAGGTAGCGTATTGCTGTACTTTACCCGATTGCCAACCCTTTATTTTTTCTGATGCCAGCACAGTGCTGTTGCCCGAAAAATTTACCAGGCCATCCACCACATTTTTATCTATCCAGGCGGCTGGTTTTGCAATTAAGTTAAAGATGATTTTTTGGGTGACATAGTTATACAACTCATCTACATAAAACTTGTGAGCCGCCCATTTATAAAAGCTACCCATAAAGGCTGCAAGTTTTGCCGGCCGGCTATTGGCTTTTTTATACAACCATGCTGCCACAGCTATGCCTGCAAGCGCCAATAGTACCGGTGCTACTGAAAAACCAATATGCAGGTGCAGGGGCAGTACAGCACCATTGAGGGTAACATAATTACCAAAAGGTATAAAGCCGGCAGCACAAGATGCCACGCCTAACAAAAGCAAAGGCAACAACATGGCTGCTCCACCCTCGCCATGGCTATGATAATCCGATTGGGTGGTGCCCCAAAAAATTTTAAAATATAACCGAAACATATAAAAAGCAGTAAGCCCCGAAGTAAAAAGAGCAGTGTAAAAGATTATTTTATTTTGCTCAAAAGCTGCCAGCAAAATAGCCTCTTTGCTAAAGAAACCTGCAAAGGGTGGTATGCCAGCAATGGCAAGGCAGGCAATTAAAAATACTCCATGAGTTACTGGCATATATTTACGCAGATTACCCATATTGCTCATATGATTACTATGTACAAAATGTATAATACTGCCTGCAGCTAAAAACAACAATGCTTTAAACATTGCATGTGTAAATAAATGAAACATGGAGGCTGTATAACCCAGGGCGGCATCTCCCTCTTTACCAGATATACCCAGGGCAAACATCATAAATCCAATTTGGCTCATAGTTGAGTAAGCCAATACCCGTTTAATATCGGTTTGTGTACAGGCAATGATTGCCGCAAATACTGCAGAGCCAGCACCGGTATATGCTACTAACTGTAGTACTGCCGGCGACATGCTAAATACGAGAAACAACCGAGCCACCAAAAACACACCAGCCACTACCATGGTGGCTGCATGTATCAGTGCCGATACTGGTGTAGGACCTTCCATTGCATCGGGTAACCAAATATGCAAGGGAAGCATGGCACTTTTGCCAGCACCACCCATAAACACTAATGCCACACCCCAGGATAGTGCAGATATGCCCATAAACGAAGCTGCCGTTGCCGATTGCGCTGCTGCTTGCTGCGGATTACCTAATTGCTGTATAATGGTTGCAAAATCAAAACTATTGGCAGAAGACGACAATACCAGTATACCAATTAAAAAACCAAGATCTGCAAAACGGGTAACAATAAACGCTTTTTTGGCAGCCGCTACAGCGCTTGGTTTTTGATAATAAAACCCAATGAGCAAAAAAGAGGATACGCCTACCAGCTCCCAAAAAAAGTACAACTGAAAAATATTAGCAGATAATACCAGGCCCAGCATCGCAAATGTAAACAGGCCCAGGTAAGCGTAGTATACAGCACCCCTCTCCTCACCTTTTAAATATGCCAGGCTGTACACATGCACCATCAATGATATAAATGGTACCACCACCAGCATCATAGCGCTAATAGGATCCAGCACTATGCCCATATCGATAGACATGCCAGGAGAAAAGCTTAACCAGGAATATGAAAACAACGGTATTTTTTGATATATACCAGCCGTATTACCATACACAAAAAAATATTTGTAGGCCGTATACCATGCCAACATGGTGGCCGCCAATATTAACACAGTGGCAATAACACCGGCGCTTTGGCTAAACAATTTTTTGCCCCATAAGCCCAGTAATATAAAAGCGGCCAGTGGCAGCAGGGCAATTAACAGTACTAGTGTGGTATTTGGCATTAATAATATCTTTAAATAAACCTGGTAATTTTAGTGTTTTAACGTCTCGGTAGCTTGCACATCAATTGACTGCCGTGTACGATATAAATTAATAATGATTGCAATGGCCACGGCTGCTTCTGCCGCAGCAATGGCAATAATAAATATGGTAAAAAAAAGCCCGTCGAGCCGGTTGGGCCACAGGTATTTATTAAAAGCAATAAAATTGATATTTACACTATTCAACAGCAACTCAATACTCATCAGCATGGTTACCAGGTTGCGGCGTGTAAAAAAACCGTACATGCCTATAAAAAACAGGGCGGTACTTACAAACAGCAAATGATATAAGCCAGGTGTACTCATCAATTATCGGGTTGTGTGGTGGATAAATTTGCCGGCCGCATGGCAATAACAATGCAGCCTACCAATGCTGCCAGTAATAATATACTTACCAGCTCAAACGGTAATGCATAGCCGCCAGCCTCTGTACTTAGTAATACGCTGCCAATATTATCAATTGCTGGCGATACAGGCTGGGCCGTAGTTTTTGCAAAACTGTGTTTATACAGCTGTACCATTATCAATGCAAATGAAAAAAATGCAGCACCTGCCGCTAATAGTTTATTGGTTACTTTTTGAATAGGGAGTAACTCGCCTACCTGTTGCGTTAAAAAAATTGAAAAAATAATGAGTACGGTTATTCCGCCAACATATACTACAATTTGCACTGCTGCAATAAAATCGTATTGTAGCCAAAAGTAAATACCGGCTACACCAATTAGGCTAAATAATAAGTAGATAGCTGCCCTAAATATTTGCCGGGTACTTACTGCCATTACAGCAAATACCAGCGTAAATGCTGCCAGTAAATAAAAAATGATGGACGATGCTGCCAAAATAATATAGTTATAAAATGATTATTGCTTTCCTTAAATACTACTCCACCCCTTCCATAATTTTTGAGCCGGGGTTGTTAAGCACTTTTGTAAGCTGGCTTCTGTCAAACACACTGTGCTCAAATGTTTGTGCCATTTTAATGGCGTCGCTTGGGCAGGCCTCCACACATAAATTACACATGGTACATAGCTCCAGGTGATACACCAGTTTATCAATCGCCTTTTTTTTCTTTCCCTCCGGGCTTATATCAAACCGGGTAATTACTTTAATGGTGCCATTGGGGCATGCCAGTTCGCATGCCGTACAGCCAGTACATCTATGTTCGTTTTTATCATCATGGGGCATCACTACCTCTCCCTTAAAGCGTTCGGGTAATTGCAGGGTTGTCCGGTTATCAGGATACTGCTGGGTAATTATTTCTTGGTGGTGGGTAACATAATACCCTGTGCGCCGCATGCCTTTCAACACCGATTTTATGGCACCCGTTATTTCTTTTATATAATTTATCAAACCCATGTTATTAATTGTAAAATCTTCTTTTGCTCATTTACCCTGGTACACTTACCATTTACCAGCCCATATTTTATCCCTTTAAAAATGCCAGCCTAATATTGCAATAATGGTAGCCAGCAACAGGTTTACCATACTAATGGGCAGCAGGTATTTCCATTCCAGTTGCAATAATTGGTCTATCCTCAATCGGGGAAAAGTCCACCTAAACCACATGATTAAAAAAATAAGGGCAAATGTTTTACCCATAAACCATATGCTGGATGGGATATAATCCATCACCTGGTTAAAGCCCTGCCAATTGCCAATATGCAAGGGCATCCAACCGCCTAAAAACAGGGTAGCACCAATGGCGCAAACGATAAATACATTTACATATTCTGCTAAAAAAAACAGGGCAAACTTCATCCCCGAATATTCTGTATGAAAACCAGCGGTTAATTCAGATTCTGCTTCTGCAAGGTCAAAAGGGGCCCGGTTGGTTTCGGCAGTAACTGCAATAATAAATAGTACAAAAGCTATTACCACCGGGATATGGCCTTTAAATATCCACCAGCCATTTGCTTGCGATTGTACAATATCATTAAGGCTAAGGCTACCCGTTAGTACTACTATTGCCATGATAGAAAAGCCAGCAGATAGCTCGTAGCTTACTATTTGTGCACCACTACGCATGGCCCCCAGCAACGAGTATTTGTTGTTGCTGGCCCAGCCGGCCATTAAAATACTAATTACCATTACTGATGAAACAGCAGTAATATACAGCACCCCAATGTTGATATCCCACAACTGAAAATTTTTGGCAAAAGCAATAGGGGCCATCAGCAGCATGGCCACAATAATAGAAAGGATGGGGGCCAAATTAAACAAAAACTTATCGGCACCGTTGGGGGTTAAGCCTTCTTTAACCAACAATTTTAAGGTGTCGGCTGCTGTTTGAAACATTCCTTTTGGGCCAACCCTGTTGGGGCCAAGGCGTATTTGCATCCAGGCGCTTACTTTACGTTCCATCATTACCAACACCAGGCCCAGCACCGCAAACAGCGTAATAAACGCTACTGCCGCCAGCAGCATTTCTACAAGGGTTACCCATGTTTGGCTAAGATGGCTTCTTAAAAAGCTATCAATAGATTGTGATATGGCTGAGAGGCTTGGCAAGATTTTTATTTTATTTAATATGCTTACGCAGTAAATGCTGTTGTTTAAAATAAGTGATACATCGCTTAGCGATCTATATCCGGTATCACCAGGTCGAGTGTGCCCATCATTGCCACTAAATCGCCAATTTTGCTGCCCTTTGCAATATGATTAAGCACACTTAGGTTACTAAAGCCCGGCGATCTAAATTTAATACGATACGGTGTGGTGCCCCCCTCACTTACAATGTACACCCCAAACTGTCCACGGGCAGTTTCCACCCGTTGAAAAAACTCGCCCTTGGGCAGTTTTAGCACTGCTTTTGTTTTAGCCTGGTAGTCGCCGGCTGGTATCGCATCAATTAATTGTTCTAAAATTTTTACCGATTGTTTCATTTCGTTTACCCTTACCAGGTAGCGGCTATATGAGTCGCCGGCCGTATCCAGCACTTCATCAAACTGTAGTTGCTCATAACCATCATACGGAAAAAGCTTTCGGGTATCGCAGGCTACACCGCTGGCCCGGGCTACAGGGCCGGTACAGCCGTAAGCAATGGCATCCTCCCTGCTAAGCACCCCTACACCTTTCATCCTGTTTTTAAAAATAACATTGCCCGTGAGCATCTCATCCATCTCTCCTATTTTGTTATTAAACTGCTGTATAAAAGCTTTCACCCTGTTTTGAAAACCCGGATGTATGTCCATCATTACCCCGCCGGGCACCATATAATTCATGGTAAGCCGGGCCCCACAGGTTTCTTCCATTATATCATTGATGCTTTCTCTTTCTCTAAAGGCATGAAAAAAAGGTGTAAAAGCCCCCAAATCCATTGCCATTGCACCCAGCCACAATTCATGCGATGCAATACGGGTAAGCTCATCCATTAAAATGCGGATTACTTTTGCCCGCTCGGGCACCTCTACCTGCAACCCTTTTTCTACCAGTAAAGCGCAGGCATGGTTATTAATGTGCGACGATAAATAATCCATCCGGCTGGTTACATATATAAACTGCCGGTAGCTTAGGCTCTCACACATTTTTTCTATCGAACGGTGTATGTATCCCAAATGAGGGTCTACATTTTTAATCGTTTCGCCATTTAAAGTAATTACCAGGTGCAGTACACCATGGGTGGCCGGGTGCTGCGGCCCTACATTTATAATAAAGTCGCCAGCTTCGTTTACTTCCGAAAACGATTGAAACGCTGTTACCTCACTTAAAATATCTGGTTGTAGCTGCATGTATAATTTTTATTATCCGGACTATAGTGCTTATTCGGGCTGCACAGGCGTCGCACTCTTGTACAGCTGCAAATATTTGTACTATAGCTTTATCATGTTTACCGCATCTTCAAAATCTTTTCTCAACGGATTTTTACCCTCCCACCCATCTGGCAAAATCAGCAACCGCATATCGGGGTGGCCGGTAAAATTTACGCCAAACAATTCGTACACTTCTCTTTCATGAAAATTGGCGGTAGGCCAATAATCGCTGATAGTATCCACTTGTGGCAAAGCAATATCTACTGTAATTTTTATCACCAGGTTATGTTGGTATTGGTACGAATATAAATGGTATACCATGCCAAGGTGAGTCTTCCAATCTACACAGGTTAAAAAAACTAAAAAATCAAACTGCAGGGTTGGGTTGTACCTCAGTTGATGCGCCAATTGTTTCCAATCGGTAGCTGGCACAGTAAGCGTTAGCAACTCGGCGGTATCATCAAAGGCAGCCGCAGGTGCCAGGGAGCTTAGCAGTATTTTAAGTTCGTCGTTTGTCATTATCCTTTTGGCACAGGGCCCTTATGGCTGCGGTTGTTTTATTTGTTCACGGGTATGCCCGCTTTTAATTTTTTGTTGTAAGCTAAGCAGTGCATGTATCAGCGCCTCGGGCCTTGGCGGGCATCCGGCCACATATACATCTACCGGTATTACATGATCGGCCCCTTTTACTACCGAGTAGGTATTGTAAAAAAAGGGGCCACCACTTATGGCACAAGCACCCATGGCAATTACATATTTGGGGTCGGCCATTTGATCATACAATCGTTTTAACACCGGTGCCATTTTGTTTACAATGGTTCCGGCTATAATAATTACATCAGCCTGCCGGGGAGATGCCCGGGCCACTTCAAAACCAAACCTCGAAAAATCGTACTTAGGCGCAGCCGTACTCATATACTCAATACCACAGCAACTGGTAGCAAAAGTGAGCGGCCATAAAGAGTTGCTACGAGCCCAATTAATAATATCATCCAGCTTGCTGGTAATTACACCGCCACCCGGCAACTCATGTACTTGCCCGGGAAATATATTTTGTGCACCAGCTGCTGTACTGGCCATTTGTAAATTTTCGGTTGTATTGCTCATGTATCAATCACAAATAAAAAAGCGATGCACTTGTATTGTTGGGTAGCTGCTACACCCATTTTAACGCCCCTTTTTTGTGGGCATATAAAAAACCAGTAAATAAAATAAACAAGAAAATAATGGCCTCTGCCAAGGCAAACCAACCCAGTTTTTTGGCCACCACCGCCCATGAGTAAAGAAAAACCAGCTCCACATCAAATATTAAAAAAATAAGGGCATATAAATAGTACCCAACATTTAGCTGCATCCAGGTTTTGCCTTGTGTGGGTACGCCACACTCATACGCTTCTCCTTTTTGCTTATTGGTGCTTCCTTTATTTATGATACGTGAAACCAGTACGGCAATACCGCCAAATGCCAGGCCGGCAATAATTAATACAATCATGGAAGCGGCGCCCATATGTAAGCAGTTTACGTTAGTGATACAATTTAGGGAAAAACCGCACTCAAAAAATTTCTTTTATAAAATAAAATGATCGCCTTGGGCTGTTACTAAAAGTCAAAAAAAATTAGGCGCCACCGGTATTTTTTAAATGGATACCATCAATATGGTAAAGTTTACCAGTATTGCCATACCTTTTACAAAACAATTTAGGATTTATGTATAAGTTATTATTGCTGCTTTGCTTATTTGCACATGCCGGCAGGGCGCAGCAAAAAGATAGTGTACCGGCTGTAGCAGGTTCCAATATTTTTAAACGAACCAGCTTTGCT
>JBDKJT010000168.1:0-15722 GCA_039796475.1 Bacteroidota bacterium
GGCGAAAAAAGACTTGGCGGAGGCAGAATGGCCGAAAAAGCTGCTACAGGTATCACCGAACAACTTGTAAGCCTGGGCTTTGAAAGCGATCGACTAAAAACAGGTACCCCACCTCGTATTGATGGAAGAAGCCTTGATTACTCCAAAATGGAGGAACAGCAAGGGGATGATGAAATAACGGGGTTTAGCTATACAGCTACTAATAAACTAAGCGTAAAAAAACAGCGCAGTTGTTGGATAACCTATACCAGTACAGCAGTGCATGATATTTTAAAAACTGGCTTTGATAAAAGTCCAATGTTTCAGGGTAGAATAAAGGGAACAGGCCCCAGGTATTGCCCCAGTATTGAAGATAAAATAAACCGGTTTGCAGATAGAGACCGTCACCAGTTGTTTGTAGAACCAGAGGGTTTTAATACAGTAGAAATTTATCTAAATGGCTTTTCTTCCTCACTGCCCGAAGATGTTCAGTATAAAGCGCTAAGCAAAGTGCCTGGTTTTGAAAATTGTCGATTATTTCGGCCGGGTTATGCCATTGAGTATGACTATTTTCCGCCAACACAGCTAAAATTTAGCCTTGAAACCAAGCAGCTGGATAATTTGTTTTTTGCCGGGCAAATAAATGGCACCACCGGATACGAAGAGGCCGCTTGCCAAGGCTTAATGGCGGGTATAAATGCCCACCAAAAAGCAAAACAACTTGAGCCTGTAATACTGAAAAGAAGTGAAGCTTATATAGGAGTATTGATTGACGACCTAATAAATAAGGGCACAGACGAACCCTACCGCATGTTTACCAGCAGAGCAGAGTTTAGAACCCTGCTGCGCCAGGATAATGCCGATATAAGGCTAACCGAAAAAAGTTATCGGCTTGGTTTAGCCAGCGAAAGCAGGTATCAAAAAGTGCAGGATAAGATAGCAATGGTTGAGCAGCTTAAAATACAGCTGTTAAATATTGCACTGGAACCGGCAGAGGTAAACACATTTCTAGAAAAAATAGGCTCTGCTCCAATAGCCGTAAAGCAAAAAGCTGCTCAAATACTTTTACGGCCTAATATAGGTCTTCAACAAATGCTCGACAATATCCCTGCTTTAAAAAGCAAATTGGCATTTGCAGATAGAGATGAGCTAGAACAAACGGAAGTTCAAATCAAGTACGAAACATACATCCAAAAAGAAAAGGAATTGGTAAACAGGATGAGCCAAATGGAAGATTTAATTATTCCAGATAATTTTAATTACGATAAACTCGTTTCTTTAAGTGCAGAGGCCAGGCAAAAGTTTATTCGTATAAAACCACAAACGCTTGGCCAGGCATCCAGGATATCTGGTGTAAACCCAAGTGATGTGCAAATATTGATGGTTTACATGGGGAGGTAATTTTTTTAATACATAATTAATTAAAAAACAACAATATGGAGCTTAATTTTTCATCAAACATCCAAAAGGAAGCTGTTTTTGCACATATTTCCCAATATCTTGAAAAACAAGCTATTGCCTTTGATAAAAAGGATGATACCCGACCGTGGGGAGGTTTTTTTGTAATAAATGAGCAAGAGGCCGAAAAATTTATTGCCCTGTATTTTCCTCACCTTACCAGTCGGGAGTTATCCATTTCCGGAAAATTGAGCCCTAAAATATTAGTTGTTGCGCCCGAAAAAAGATTAAGCTGGCAATATCATCACAGGCGTGCAGAAATTTGGAAACTAATTGGTGGCGTAGCGGGTGTTGTCACCAGCGATACCGATGAGGAAAAAGAAACTACCCACCTTAAAATTGGGGATATTATCCAACTGGAGCAAGGCGAAAGGCATCGATTAATCGGCTTACCCGGCGGCTGGGGTATTGTGGCAGAAATTTGGCGACATACCGATGCGGCAAACCCAAGCAATGAAGATGATATTATCAGGCTACAAGATGATTTTGGGCGTTAAATATTAAAAGGATGAGGGATTTTAAAAAATACTTTATCATTCCAGCCTCCCCCGAAGAAGTGTATGCCGCGTTAACAAATGCCGCTACCATTCAATTATGGACGGGGGAGGAGGCAGTAATGAATACAGAACCTGGCAGCGAATTTTCGTTGTGGGAGGGCAGTATTGCCGGTATTAATATTGACTTTGAAGTAAATAAAAAACTGGTACAACAGTGGTACTTTGGCGACCAGGATCTGCCCTCTATCGTTACTATAAAATTACACCCCCATAAAAACGGCTGCTCTGCAGAGTTACAGCACAGTAATATTCCAGATGAGGCATATGAGGATATTACAACAGGCTGGTCGCAAAATTATTTTGGCTCTCTTATTGACTTTTACCAGGATTAATGCTCACTAAAAAAACCTTCTGCCAGAGCGCACTTTTGTTCTGTTTTGAATACTCCATAATTGAGCCGCAGTAAACACATTTTTGTTACAGGGCATTATATCCAGCGCTAATTTTTCTGGTACTACTTTAATTAAAGCATTCATAAACTCGTGGTTTATGCTGGAATACATTGGTTGATTGGCTAACTTTTTCATGGCGTTGTTTTTTAAATAAACTGTTTATAAAAATCTTCTGTTGTTTCTTGACCGCCCGTTTTTATGAATATTCCATAAATCTGCAGCGGTAAATTCTTTTTTTACAGATAAGCAAGCTTCCACAGCTGTGCAATCTTTGTTATCAGCTACTGATAATACCGAACTTCCTAAACGAACCGATTGGTTACCTAAACCGTTTAATAACTTTTTCATGACGTTGATTTTTGTTTGATGACTCAAAGATATAAACAATTTGGTACTATGCAAAACAAAGTACCGTTTATTTCAGAGTAATCTGTAGTGTATAATAGTGGCTGTAACATAAAACCATTGCCTGTACTGCATTTCATCAAAAAAACGGCGATTTTTTGAAAAGTGGCAATATTACAAACGGCAAAATAGGCGGATAGGTGGATTGCATAAAATCCTGATTGCTGAACAAATCAATTTGACGACCACAAATAAACCTTAATTGCGGAATTGGTTTAGGCCTTATCAGCTAACTTAGAATAATATTTAGTCATTCGAAACTCTAAAAGGAATTTGATTGGCAGCCAAAAAAGTAGCATATGTTATTAAAGGTTTTTTCTTTTCAAATAGCAGAAGCAATTGATATAAAAGAGTTTAAGCAAGCCTTTACTGCTGAAATTTATCATGCAGATACCGACGAACTTTTTTACGTAATAGCCCCAGAAAAGCATTTATATGTTTTTAAATACGGTATTGTTTGTTTTTTAAATTACAACGAAACAGAGATGACCGCATTTATGCAAATGATACAATCATTTTGTAAAAACATTTATCCCGAAAGAATCAGTGAGGAGTTTGAAATTGAAACCGCTGCCAGCAAAATGAAATTTGGCTTTAATAAGGTTGAAATTGAACAACCAGAACCAGAAATGTTTAGATTGGTTATGTTAAATGTATCTCAGTCGGTGGCACTAGATTATTACTCTACACAAACCAATATACTACTAGAACAAACCAATGCCCATACCCAGGCTCTTGAAAAAAAGGGAAGTTTAACCCTGTCGGGCACCCGTTTAAAAAAGTTTATAGGCCGTACGCTCAACCTTAAAAATAAAATCTCTGAGAACCTTTATATTTTTGATTCACCCGACGAAACCTGGGAGGATGAAGACCTTAATAAATTAGACATTGGCTTAAAAAAAACATTTGATCTTCAAGCTAGATTTAAAACAATACAAGAGGGCTTAAGCATCATCAAAGAAAACCTTGAGTTATTTAAAGACATCCTTCAATATCGAAACAGTACATTTTTAGAGTGGATTATTATCATTTTAATTTTTGTAGAGGTATTAAACCTGTTTATAGAAAAACTATTTTAAATCCCTAGTGTAATTATATTTTATAAATGTGGCACCATTGCTATAAAACGGGTTGGGTATTTGCAATTTTTACTTTTTTATTGTTTTGCCAAATGCACTTAAAGGCGCAATGCGCCAGCGCCATTAGCAACTTTCCCAATACCGAAAATTTTGAACAAACCAATGGAGGCTGGGTTATGGGTGGCTTTTTACCCGATTGGGAGTGGGGGGTGCCACAAAAGGCGGTTATAAACAACAGTGCTACAGCTAATAAATGTTGGGTAACGGGTGGGTTAACAGGCAGCGCATATAGTAATGGGCAAGCCTCTTGGATACAAAGCCCTTGTTATGATTTTACAAGTCTTCGTTTTCCATTAATTGCATTTAAAGTGTTTTGGGAAACGGAGTTAAATTTTGACGGTGCTGCCCTGCAATATTCAGTAGATTATGGCCAAAGCTGGCAAGTGGCCGAAGCCGGGAGTGAAAATTGTTTTAGTAAAAATTGGTTTAATTCAACAGTAAGGTACTTGTCTGCTTTTCCTAATGTATCTCAAGGTTGGTCTGGTAGTGTGGCTGCATCTAATTGTGCCAGTAGTGGCGGTAGCAATGGTTGGTTAACCGCTACCCAGGCCTTACCAGCATTGGCAGGGGAGAAAAATGTAATTTTTCGATTTGTATTTGCGGCAGGCACACAGTGTAATAATTTTGATGGCTTTGCCATAGATGATTTTTGGGTGGGTGAAGCCAGCCCAAACAGTGGAACGGCCGAGTATCAATGCATCAATGATACCACTGCAGTATTTTTATTTAAAACCAATCTATGCCCTACTTCATATGAGTGGAATTTTGGTGATCCGGCTTCCGGCAGTAATAATACAACTAGCGAAAAAACACCCAGCCACATTTTTTCTGGCCCCGGAAAATACACAGTTACAGTAAAAGTTTCATCAGCATTCAACGAGGCATTTACCACCACGGTATCCATAACAATACTAGCTGCACAAGTACAGCTTATCAACCCAATCGACTGTTTGGGTAATGCTACCGGCACCCTAAAAGTACAAGCAACGGGAGGCACTGGTAGCTATCAATATACGTGGCTTACACAACCGGAGCAGTACAGCCAAACAATCAACATGCTGGGCCCCGGTAATTACACAGTAGAAGTTAACGAAATTGGGGCCTGCCCGGTTTCTGCTAATTACCAATTAACATTTTCTCCGCTGCAGGCAGATTATATTGTACAAAACCCTGGTTGTGTGTATACCACCGGAAAAATAAACCTATTTACAAAAGGAGGCCAGGCTCCATATAGTTACCAGTGGCTTCCCCAGGTGTCTGATAGTGCCCAGGCTTTAAATCTTGCCGCAGGCAACTATACCGTTACAATTACTGATGCCGCCGGCTGTACAGTAAAAAAACAAATAGAGGTATACTTGCTGCCCAAGCCTACGGTAAAAGCAATAAAAATTGCAGATGCCGATTGTAATGCCGTAGATTTTGGCAAAGCCAAAGCGGAGGTTACAGGAGGTACAGCCCCGTTTTATTACAACTGGAACACACAGATCCAACAAACACAACCAGAAATACAACAGCTGTTAGCAGGTACTTATACCGTAACCGTTACAGATAGTAATGGATGCAAAGCAAACGACCAGGTAACGATACAAAAAAGTGGAATATGTAATGCTGTATATTTTCCAACAGCATTTACGCCCAATGGAGATGGAACAAATGATTATTTTGGGCCACAAGGTAATATTTTGGATATATCCGCCTATCGGTTGATGATTTATAATCGGTACGGCCAAAAGGTTTTTGAAACAACCAATCCCCTACAAAAATGGGATGGTATGTTCAGCAATAAAAAGCAAAACCAGGGAGTTTATATTTGGCAAGTGGCATATCTATATAAGACGAACCAGCCTAAACAATATAAAGGAACGATTACCCTTTTTTATTAAATAGCTCATATCCTGTACACAATAAGAATAGAAAAAAATCGTTATATCTGCGGAAATTACTGTACCAAAAAAGTAGCAAAAACACGATTGCCAATAAATTAATAGTTATATAACTTTACGTTAATTCAATATTCTTAAAAATTCAATAGTATGACAACCAATGTTAACAAGAGCAACATGATTGCTCACCTTGCCAAATCGGTATCAGCATTATGGAGTACCCTGTTTACCTCTAGCTCAACCAGAGAGTTTAACAGGTTAAAAAACTTTATTGCTTCTTAAAGCCGTATTACAAAGTAACCATTACTTCACCACTTGCCTGATGAACAGATGGCTTTTTGACGTTTACTGAATAAGTAAAAATTACCCAAGCACATTTGTTAAGCACTTTGCCCTAATAAAACCTGCAGCATTACAGCGTTCCAGTTTTCTTCCTGCTTATTTGCTCATTTATATCTATCACTTTAGCAACGGGTTCAAAAGCACTTACTTCTAAAAATAGCCTTTCAATTAAAGCCGGCTCTTTTATAGCCGCAATTTCGCATGCTTTTGAAAAATTACGATGCATACCATAGGTTTCAAGATATGGAGGCACACCTGTAAACTCTGGAAATACCAAGAATTTTTTTACAAAAAAATAGTCAACCCCCTGAATTCTTTTGATGTAGGATGTATACACATGATCCATAAGGCTAGTTTTAAATGATAATTAAACAAGATTCTGTAAAAACCGCTGGTTTTGTTAAGAATGTTGGATTTAGCCTGGTTAATCAAGTTGTACCGCAGAAGAAGGATATGGCACTCAATACAGCTACTGAGTGCCAAAATGAATTTTAAAACGGGGCGGTAATTATTGCTTTATTGGGGTTGTTAATTAAAAAAGAACGCATTAAATCTTTTGGGAAAGCCCGCTAATAATCGGGGTTCTTCATACACCAATTCTTTTTCCTTTGTAAGGCTGTTTTTTTCCCTTTGTGCTGTAATGCAATATCCAAGCGAAGGTAAACTTACCCTTACTGTTTGATATTTTACCGAAACAGACTTTTCGTTAAATAACAGCAATGGGTCTTCTTCTACAGAAGCATCTGCCAATACATCCACCGCCGTTTTTTCAATCTTAATATTGTTATAGCTGGATACAAGCCTTCGCATTGCATCAATCTCATTTTCCTTAATAACCGCAGGTTTTGATTTCCAAAATAAAATGCTGATAACCCCGGGTATATTATTAATCATCCTTATTTCTGAAGCGGCAACTTTTACAAAAACATGATTATTAATAAGTGGTTCTATCGTAACCCTTTTGCTGCCATTTCGTCCCTTTATGGTATTAATAACCGGAAAAAAATGATTGATACCTTTTTTATTAAGTATAGTGGCAACTTTTAATTCTTTATTAGGCTTGGTGTAAACTGCATACCAACTGAGCTCCATTCAAAAATATTTAATGGTGAAAACTGCAGTTTTTCAAATGTGTATTAGACGGATTGTCTTTCTAAAGGAAGCTGGTGGATTGTGTAAGGGTGTTCAGCGGATATCTTAAGGATTGAAAATTGAAAGTACAAAACAAATGCACACTAGCCAATAGAATTTGCCAATTGCTTGATAGTTTTTGCCTATATGTTTGGTTGAAAATCATTTTCAACCACTGCTTATCAAGCTTCAAATAAGCAATTATCTTTAGTTTTTTAAATAAACAAACAATCAAAAATGAGCCAAACAATGCTAGGCCCCGGTACCCGATTGCAGCATACCCAATACGGACCGGGTGTAATAGTGCAGGTAAAATATGCTGTATATGTAATTGCTTTTATAAACCATGGAATAAAAGAAATTGATAAAACAGATACAAATCTTGATGAAATTATACCAGAAAATGTAACTGCAGAAATTGAAACAACTGCTGCACAGGAAATTGCGCTGCTAAAAATATTAAGGCTTTGGGGAGGCATTACAGAAGCTGTGCCCATGGGCGACCGTTGGAAAGATGGAACCCTGCTGCTTCAGCCTGCAGATAAATTGCAAAAGCCAAAAGAAATGCCCATTGAGGATTTCTTTCATAAAATTGTAATGCTAAGAGACCGGTTAAGGGTGCTGGAGCAAAATATCAACAGCCATAAAAATTTATCAGAAGAAGAGAAGATAAACCTGCAGCAATATATTACCCGTTGCTATGGTACACTCACTACTTTTAATGTACTTTTTAAAAACAAAGAACAATGGTTTACTGGCGAAAAAACAACCCGGGAAGCGTAATTAATTTATAAAACAACGAATGAAAATAAAACCAGCAATTTTAAAAAGCCTGTATGTACAAGTAATATTGGCAATCATTGCCGGCATACTGCTAGGGTATTACTATCCATCATTTTCTGTACAATTAAAACCACTAGGGGATGCTTTTATCAAACTAATAAAAATGATGATAGCGCCGATTGTTTTTTGCACCATTGTTACAGGCATGTCGGGCATGCAGGATACCAAAAAAATTGGCCGGGTAGGTATAAAAGCACTTATATATTTTGAAGTAGTAACTACCATTGCCCTTGTTATCGGCTTACTGGTAGTAAATATTTTAAAACCCGGCGCTGGTATGAATATAGATGCCGCCGCGTTGGATGCACAAACCGTTCAAAACTATATCAGCCAGGGAAAAAATCAAACGGCTACAGATTTTATTTTAAACATCATCCCCGAAAATATTATTAGTGCATTGGCAAATAACAACCTGTTGCAGGTATTATTTTTTTCAATCCTGATGGGTTTTGCCTTATCAAAAATTAAGCAAAAAGCCCAACCGGTATTGCAGGTAATACAATCATTGGAAGATGCCCTTTTTGCCATTATAAAAATAATTATGAAGTTGGCACCCATTGGGGCACTCGGCGCAATGGCATTTACAATTGGTAAATACGGGCTGTCTTCTCTCACCGCATTAGGCAGCTTAATGCTGTGCTTTTATATTACCTGCATTATTTTTATTTTGCTGGTATTGGGGGGTATTTTAAAACTTGCAGGCTTTAATATTTTTAAATTGCTAAAGCATATAAAAGAAGAGTTACTGGTAGTATTGGGCACCTCCTCTTCTGAAGCGGCACTACCCAGTTTAATAAATAAGTTAGAAAAAGCAGGTTGTTCAGAGCCAGTTACCGGTTTGGTGGTTCCTACCGGCTATTCTTTTAATTTAGATGGAACATCCATTTACTTAACAATGGCTGCTATTTTTTTGGCACAGGCTACCAATACGCCCATGAGCATACAGCAGCAACTATCACTATTAATGATATTACTGCTTACCTCTAAAGGTGCGGCAGGTGTTACGGGCAGTGGCTTTATTACATTGGCGGCCACATTGCCCGCTGTTGGTCACATACCCGTAGCTGCCATTGCTTTAATATTGGGCATCGATCGTTTTATGAGTGAGGGAAGAGCAATTACCAATATAATTGGCAATGCAGTAGCAACCATTGTTATTGCCAAATGGGAGCAAGAAATTGACCATGAAACAGCCAATAAAATACTTCGATAAAAACAACACTATGTATAAACCGCTACTCGTTTTATGGATGTGCTTTTTAGTGAATGCTGTAAAAGCCCAATCCTACAAAAAACTTCACCGGCAAGCTATATTGGCCGATACACACAACGATATACCCAGTGCTGCAATAGAAAAAAAAATAGCATTTGATACCGACTTGCTGGGTAAGGCCCACTCCGATCTTAAACGCATGAAAAAGGGTGGGGTGGATATACAAATCTTTTCTATTTTTTGTGGGCCGGAGCAAGCTGCTCCTTATGCCTTTGCCAACCAGGAAATAGACTCGGTGTATGAATGGTGCCGGCGCAACCCCAATCAAATGCAATTGGTAAAAACACCCCAACAACTCAGCACCGCATTACAGCAAAATAAGCTGGCTGCAATGTTGGGTGTAGAAGGTGGCCACATGATTGAAGACAATATCGGCAACCTCGATAAATTATTTGAAAGGGGAGTACGCTATATGACGCTTACATGGAACAACTCTACCTCATGGGCCACTTCGGCTAAAGACGAAACAGAAAAACAAGGCCAATTAATACAAAAGGGGCTTACCCCTTTTGGAAAACAAATAGTACAACGCATGAATCAGCTGGGTATGATGGTAGACCTTAGCCATGTGGGCGAACAAACATTTTGGGATGCCATGGCTATCACCAACAAGCCAGTTATAGCATCTCACAGTTGTGTTTGGAATTTATGCAAGCACAGGCGCAACCTTAAAGACGAACAAATAAAGGCGATTGCAAAAAATGGCGGAGTTATTCACCTTAATTTTTATGCTGGTTTTTTAGATAGCACTTACGAAGGCAAAATGGCTCAATTTATCCAGCAGCATAAAGCAGAAATAGATGCACTGGTGGCAGATAAAATACAACCAGATTATGCAGCCATGATGATTGCCGAAAAATATAAAGAGGTTACCACCGCCTTCAGGCCACCACTGGCGTTATTGATAGATCACCTGGATTATATTGTAAAACTGGTAGGTGTTGATCATGTAGGATTGGGCAGCGATTTTGATGGTATTGAAGCACCACCGCTGGAGCTGAATGGTGTGCAAGATTATCCACTAATTACACAAGCACTACTAAAAAGAGGCTACAATAAATCAGCCATCAAAAAAATATTGGGCGGCAATTTTTTAAGGGTATTTGCAGCGAATATGCCACAGCCAGCCAACTAAAAGGCCGGCAACAAAATCAAACACCAAGGTTGATTTTTATTACAGGATACAGCGTACTCCAAAAATTGTTATCTTATACCCACCAATAACAATTTAAGCATGGATACCACACTAACAACCAGGCAACGCATACAATCCATCGATGTGCTGCGTGGGTTGATTATGATTATTATGGCGCTGGACCATACCCGTGATTTTTTTCATAAAGAAGCATTAACCGACGATCCGCTTAACCTGGCCACTACCACACCACTACTTTATTTTACCCGATGGGTTACCCATTTATGTGCACCCGTTTTTGTTTTTTTAGCTGGCACTTCTGCCTGGCTGCAAGCAAGGCGTAAAACAAAAAAAGAGCTCAGCTCTTTTTTAATAACAAGGGGGTTTTGGTTGATACTGCTCGAAATTACAGTGGTAAATTTTGGTATATTTTTCGACATTTATTTTGGTGCTACAGCATTACAAACTATTTGGTCTATTGGCATTAGTATGGTATTGCTCGGCTTGGTTATATGGCTGCCATTTTCTGCCATTCTCACTATTGGTTTATTAATTGTGCTGGGCCATAATACCCTGGATTATACCGAGGCCAAACAGCAGGGCAATATGCCCGTATGGTGGCATATAATACACCGCCCCGGATTTTTTGCACTTTCACCCAATCATACAGTATTATTGCTTTACCCCTTTTTACCCTGGACGGGTTTAATGATAATGGGCTACTGCAGCGGCAAATTATTTACCAGTACAAATGAGCAAAACAGGCGAAAGAGGTTGCGATGGGCTGGCCTTGCTTTATTACTCCTATTTGTATTGTTAAGGGCGTCTCGTATATATGGCGATCCGCTTGAGTGGAGTGCTCAAAAAAACAGCTTGTATAGTTTCTTCTCATTTATCAATGTTCAAAAATATCCACCCTCTTTACTATATATGTGCGCCACCATTGGTATAGCCCTGTTGTTGTTATCGGTGATAAAAGATATACCTGGCAAACTGGGTAAAATAATAATGGTATACGGGCGGGTGCCCATGTTTTATTATGTACTGCATTTTTACCTGCTTAGCTTTATACGCATGCTGTTGTTTATAGCAAGGGGGCATAGCTTTAGCGAAGGGGTTAGGGGGGTGGAAGCGGTGCCTTTTAAGTTTATAATACCAGCAGAGGGTTACAACTTAGCTGGGGTATACCTGATATGGTTTTTGGTAATACTAGCTTTATACCCACTTTGTAAATGGTACGATGCATATAAAACCAACCATCCACAAAAAAAATGGCTCAGTTATTTATAGATTATAAACCTATCTGCTTTTGTTCGCCTTACTTTTAGTAAACGAAATCCACGTTTATAACATCAATCAATCTTGCGATGAAAAAACTGCTTGTTATACTCTCTTGTCCGCTCTCCCTATTTGCTCAATCTTTTTCGCCAACCGAAATAAGCCGCTGGCAACAACAGGCTGCCCGTGTTACGATTATACGAGATAATTGGGGCATACCGCACATTTATGGTAAAACAGATGCAGATGCTGTGTTTGGTTTATTGTATGCCCAGTGCGAAGATGATTTTAAAAGAGTAGAAATGAATTATATAGAAAAGCTGGGCAGGATGAGTGAAATAAAAGGGGAGGTTGAATTGCAAAACGACTTATATATACGGCTGATTATTGATAGCGCAGCAGCAAAAAAAGATTATGCCGCCAGCCCCGCCTGGCTAAAAAAATTAATGAATGCCTATGCCGATGCCATCAATTTTTATTTGTATAAAAACCCTGGCACAAAACCACTGTTATTACAAAAATTTCAACCATGGTATCCATTACTATGGACAGATGGCAGCATTGGCGCCATAAGTACAGGCGATGTAACCGAAGCCGAAGTAAAAAATTTTTATTTAAATGGAAACGAACCAATCGTTGCAAAAAATAACCGACAAAACGAAAACCCAACTGGCTCCAACGGTTTTGCAATAGCACCGTCCAAAACCGCATCGGGCAATGCAATCTTGTATATCAATCCGCATGTTACCTTTTATTTTAGGCCAGAAGTGCATGTAGTAAGTGAGGAAGGATTAAATGTGTACGGCGCCGTAACCTGGGGCCAGTTTTTTATCTACCAGGGCTTTAATGAAAATTGCGGCTGGATGCACACTTCCAGCAATGTGGATGTGGCAGATATGTATGCAGAAAAAATTGTGAAACAACCCGGTGGATTATTTTATGAGTATGATAAACTGTTAAAACCCGTTACACAAAAAACCATCAAGCTGGCCTATCGGCAAAACAACCAGCAACAAATAAAAACGATTAACACCTATTACACCCACCACGGGCCGGTAATGGCAATACGGGATGGCAAATGGATAAGTGTAAAGGGATACAACCGGGCTTTAAAAAGTTTGATACAAAGCTTTGAAAGAACCAAAACAACGGGGCTGCAATCGTACAAAAAAAATATGCAGCTACTTGCCAATACCTCTAACAACACTGTTTTTGCAGACAATAAAGGAAATATTGCATACTGGCACGGCGATTATGTGCCCCGGCGAAACAAGCAATACAATTGGGGTAAGCTGCAGGATGGTACCACCCCCGCTACCGAATGGCAAGGCCTGCACACGCTGGATGAAATTGTACATGTATACAACCCGGCTACCGGCTGGATACAAAACTGCAACGCTACCCCCTTTACCGTATCGGGCAGTGCCAGCCCCCAAAAACAAAACTATCCGGCTTACATGGCGCCAGATGGAGAAAATTTCCGTGGCATTAATGCAGCCAGGGTGCTTGCACAAAGCAACAATTTTACCATCGATAAAACCATTGAGGCAGGGTACGACACCAGGCTTTCTGCCTTTGAAATATTAGTACCGGCATTGGTAAAAGCAGTAGAACAATTACCCCCAGGCGACACTCTCTATAAGCAATTGGCAGCATCAGTACAACTGCTAAAGCAATGGAATTATTACAGCAGTACATCCTCTGTAGCCACCACGCTGGCTATAGAATGGGCCGAAAAATTATCTGCATCACTCCGGCGTATTTATATTGATGAAGGGTGGGACGACCAGGTAACCCTAACCCGGCATTTTGCCGAAACCGCCACCCAGCAGGAGCTGCTGCCGCCATTATTAACGGTTATAAACAGCCTTACCCAGCGCTTTGGTACCTGGCAAGTGCCCTGGGGTACTGTAAACCGTTACCAGCGTATTACGGCCGATATTAACCAGCAGTATCAAGATGATAAGCCCAGCTATCCCGTTCCATTTGCATCATCGGCATGGGGTATGCTGCCATCTTACAACAGCCGGTATTATCCCGGCACTCAAAAACGATACGGCGTGGCTGGCAACAGTTTTGTTTGTGCCGTAGAGTTTGGCAAAACCATTAAAGCAAAATCATTGTTGGCTGGTGGCAATAGCGGCAATCCGGCATCGCCCCACTTTACCGATCAGCTTGAGATGTATACACAAGGACATTTTAAAGAGGTACTATTTTATAAAATAGATGTACTGCAACATGCTGAAAAAACCTATCACCCCGGTGATGAATAAAACCTTATTTAATCAATGTTGGTAGCACCCTACACTAATATGAAAAAGACGTTTAACCTGGTATCAATAATGGCAACCCTGCTGCTGCACCTTACCGCCACCGCACAGCAACCTTACGACATACTGCTAAAAAACGGTAAAATTATCGACGGCACGGGCAATAGTTGGTACATAGCAGATATTGCAGTGCAAAATGGTGTAATAAAGCGGATACAAAAAAATATTACCGCAGCTGCCATCCATACCATTGATGCCACTGGCCTGATAGTAGCGCCCGGCTTTATAGATGTACACACACATATAGAAGGCGATGAAACCAAAACACCCACCGCAGATAATTTTATTTACGATGGAGTAACCACCGTGGTGGCGGGCAACTGTGGTATTTCAAATGTAGATATACAAAAGTACCTCAGCTGGGTAGATTCATTTGGGCTATCCGTTAACGTGGCATCGCTGGTAGGCCACAACGATGTACGTAAAGCGGTAATGGGCAGGGCCAACCGTTTTGCAAATGAAACAGAATTACAACAAATGGAAGCGCTTGTAAAAAAAGCAATGCAGGGTGGGGCTGTAGGCATTTCTACCGGCCTGATCTATATACCGGGCACTTACTCCAATACGGCCGAAGTGGTAAGGCTTGCCAAAGCAGCGGCGCAATACAATGGCGTATATGCCACCCATATGAGGGATGAGGGCGATAGTGTAACCCAGGCCATTGAAGAAGCATTGTATATTGGCCGGCAAGCAAATATACCAGTTGAGATATCACATTTTAAATGCAGCGGCCAACAAAACTGGGGCAGAAGCAAACAAACAATCAGCCTGATTATTGATGCCAGGAAACAAGGGCTGGATGTAACAATTGATCAATACCCGTACACCGCTGGCAGCACATCGCTGGGCACACTATTGCCAGATGATATACTGGCCGATGGGCAAGACTCTGTGATAGCAAGGCTAAACCGTACGGCCGATAAAAACAAGGCGATTGCCTATATGATGAAAAAATTAAAACGCCGGGGATTAAAACATTACAGCTATGCTGTAGTGGCTTATTACAAGCCAGATACCAGCCTAAACGGAAAAAGCATTGAGCAGGTTAATTTATTAAAAGGCAAAAAACATACAGCTAGGGATGAGGCCGAAACTATTTTTGAAATGATAAAAGAAGGTGGTGCAGGGATGGTTTTTCATGGGATGAGTGAAGCCGATGTACAATACATTATGCAATATCCATTTAACATGTTTGCCTCCGATGCCAGTATAAGAGAATTTGGTAAGGGCAACCCCCACCCACGTGGCTATGGCACCAATGCAAGGGTGCTGGGTAAATATGTAAGAGAGCAGCATGTAATTTCTTTAGAAGAAGCAATCCGGCGGATGACCTCGTTGCCGGCACAAAAATTTCAACTTAAAAATATTGGGCTGCTTAAAGAAGGGATGAATGCAGATATTGTGTTGTTTGATGAAGCAGCAGTTACCGATCTGTCTACTTTTGATAAGCCTCATCAATATAGTAAGGGCTTTAAATATGTATTGGTAAATGGCAAATTAACAATGGCTAATGAGCAGCATACAGGCCAACGGGCTGGCAGGGCAATTTTTGGCCCGGGTTACCAGCAATAAAAATT
>JBDKJT010000169.1:0-2614 GCA_039796475.1 Bacteroidota bacterium
CATTAAAATCATTATCGCAGGAGCCATAATCCCGGCGAATGTCTTCAAATCCAAGTATAATTCTTTGATTGGTGCTGTCTGCAATCAGTACATTATGATAGCGTAAAGATGCATTTGCTTCAGGATTAAATGCTGGGTTTGAGTATACTTTCCAGTTGCCATTGCCTACTGCACTATTGCGCCAACCATCTGCAATTAGCATAAAGCCAATGCCTGTATTGGGGCTAAAGCGCCCGAGCCAAACCTTATTGCCTGCAACTAAACTGCCGCCACTACCGGCCTTGGATACATTGGGAAAAATGATGGTAATGTTGCTGCTGGCAGGTGCAGTTGTAAGAGGTGAGTTTAAATTGTAGGTGTAAAAGCCTAATACGTTTTTATATCCTGCACCTTCATCAACAAAGGTTACCCATATATCTGCCGAGTCGGTTAGTTTAATATCTGTATCATAGCCCGACGAAATGTATTGCGGATTATAGGTAGGCACAGGGTAACCCTCTGGCAATGCGTTGCGTAGCAAGGTAAGTGTGGCATTGCTTACCACATCACTTGGCGCAAAATATTGTGGTGTACCATCGGAGGTATAAGTGCCCAGGTAATTGTATTGCGACATACAATGATTGGTTATTAAAATACTTACAAGCAGTGAAAAAATGGCTTTCATAAAAATTGGCTTTGCAGGTGAATAAATATTTTGCATTGTGGCAAGTGGTGCTATCCTGCCAGGTGATATTGGTAATAAAGTTTTAGTAATTGTACTGGTATTTTAATGGTATGCTTTAGTTTTAGCCGGGAGTCGCCCACCTCGGTCCAGTGCATTAAAGGAAATTCCAGCACACCTTTTTGCAGGCTGGTTCGGCCAAATTTTTTTTGCAGTCTTAAAAATATTTCTACATCAAATAACCATGGTGTCATAAAAGGGCTGTTAAATAAAAAAGGTACCAGGCTACGGTGAAAAATTTTGGCACCACATTGTGTATCCTGGAAAGGTGTTTTTAAAATAATGCGGATAAATGCTTTTACAATACTGCTGAATACAGAGCGGCTATCGTTTCGGTTAATATTGGCGCCTAACCTTTGTATACGGCTGCCAACGATTGCTCCAAACTGCGGATACTGTTCTTTATACTTTGCCATTTGCAGCCACTCCTCTGGCTTGGTGGCAAGGTCGGCATCTAAAAAGCCCAATAACTCTGCATTAAATTTCTTTTCTGTATACAACATTCCTTGCCTTACTGCTTCAGACTTGCCACCATTTTGTGGCATAGCGTACACACAAACATTGTGTGGGCTTTGCAACTGAAAACCTTTTAGTACCGCCAGGGTTTGATCTTTACTGCCATCATTAACAAAGCACAACAATACCTCTGGATGCTGTTGGGCAAATGTTAGAAACTCTTTAAAAGGAAATCTTTTTTCTTCATTATAACATGGAACAATGATGGCATATGGCATGCCGCTAGTATGTGCTGTTTCGCTGTGCATTGGATTGAAGGTTTGATATTTTAAAAAAAACGCAGTGCTGATACTATTATTACCAGTTGATTTTTTGCTTTGTTAAAAAGCTATAGTTTGTTTGTTGTGGCTCAATTGGTTAATTAAATGTTGTAGCGTTTTTATTACAGCATTAGCAATAGATATACTAGCTGTTTTGCAAGGTTTTACCTGTTTGTGTTTTTCCGTTGCGTCATTTCTTTGCAAATAGAATTTTATCTACATGCCGCTGCATACTAAAAAAGGCGCATGTGCTGTTACTAAAAGTTTATACCAGCATATTTTTTGATTGCTTGCAGCGTCCACTAAAAAGGCACCCCATAGTAATTAGTAAAAATTGCCCATTACTTAACAGGTAGCCGGGTGTACCAGCTACTAAAAATCTTAAACATGAAAGCAGCGCTTTTTCAATTGCAACCCAAACACTTGCCTGTAAAGATTTCCGGTTATTTAGATGATCCTGAAATGGCACAACTGGTACTATGTTTTTCGTCAAAAGCAAGGTTGGCAGAAGCTTATGTGTACGATGTTATCCGGCAGTATTTTCCACAAGCTGCCATAGCCATGTGCAGTACTGCTGGTGAAATATGCCAGTCTAGCGTGTACGACGATTCAATGGTAGCTGTGGCACTACAGTTTGATAAAACAACCATACTGCCGGCAACAGTAAACATAAGCGATTACGCAAGCAGTTATGATGCCGGTATAGCGCTAACAAAGCAGCTAACCAAAGAGGATCTTCGCTATGTAATGGTATTATCTGATGGAGCATTGGTAAATGGTAGTGAGTTGGTAAAAGGCTTGGCAGAGGGTGCCGGCGAAAAAGTATTGGTAACCGGTGGATTGGCGGGGGATGGTTCAAATTTTACCTCCACACTGGTAGGCCTAAATATGCAGCCTGCACATGGCGAAATTGTGGCCATTGGCTTTTATGGTGAACATATTGTAGTTACTCACGGATCGCAGGGTGGATGGGATATGTTTGGATTGGAAAAGCAAATTACCCGGTCTGCCGATAATGTTTTATATGAAATAGATGGCCAGTGTGCGTTGGATTTGTATAAAAAATACCTGGGGCCAGATGCATCAGGCTTACCAGGCTCTGCATTACTATTTCCAT
>JBDKJT010000170.1:0-25119 GCA_039796475.1 Bacteroidota bacterium
GCCATTGGTATACTTTGGGTATGTATTGGGCTGCCCATTGCCGTAAGTGCCCGCCATTATTTTAAAAATTGCAACTAAAGGCCAGCATCTCACATCATTCATCAAATGAGCTTAAGCATAAAAAAAAGCAGCCTGATGGCTGCTTTTTTTATGGTATTTTTATCCTGTTTACTACTATCGCAAATCCACCACTTCTACCCCAGGAAATTTTTTTGCATCAAATACAAATTGTGCATCTGTAACGGCTGCTGCGTTAGGGGTAAACCCTGTAACGGTATAATTAAACCGGTTGCCTGTTTTTTCAAACAGTTTAGCGCCGCTAATGGTTTTGCCTGCTTTATCTACATACAACAGAACCTTAAAAAAGGGTTTTGATTTATCAATGGGTGTAAGTTCAATTTCCTGTAGTATTTTACCCTTTGCATTTTTTTCGCCATTTAACTTATACAAAAAGTCTTTATCGTAAAAGTTGGTAAAAAGTTTTTGCGGAGTGATGGTATTGGTAGAGGGGTCGAGCCGGGTAATGGTAACCTCGTTGGTAGATTTTTCGTAAGTGCTTACATTGGCGCCATCACAAAAAATTTCCTGGCCGGTAACGCTAATGCGGTATTTATTGCCCTTCATAGCTACTGTGCCATTTTTATTGGCCAGCAACTTGCCCGAGGCATTTTCTATACCAAGGTTAAATTTAGCCTGTACGGTTTTAAATGTTTTAAACTTGGCACTTACTGCATCCAGTATCTTTTTAGCCTCGGGGTCGTTTTGTCCTATTCCTTTTGGCTGTGCAAATAAAGGGCTGGCTGCCAGGGATAAAAAAAGTAAGCTTGTAACAATTTTTTTCATTATAAAAATTTTAGTGATCACCACCCATTTAAGGGCGGCGCAAAGATACAATAATAGACAACCCGTTGAGGCCATCGTTTATTACCGGTATTTAATGAACTGTTAATATGCATACGCTACCCAATAAATAGATAAAATACACAGCGGATATTTAAATCTTTGTGTAGTTTGCACCCACTTCAACCAGTTACTCAACGCCAGCTATTGATTCAATTGTACCATTGATCAACCACTTATTTACATGAAAGAAAACATTGCAATTTCCCAACGGGAAAACTGGCAGCCTACGCAGTTGCAGGAGGCACTTTGGTGGCTAAGCACCGGCGAAAAAACTATTTTAATCAACTCCCCCGCCGATCGCAGCCGATTTAGCATTATTGGTTTATGTGTGCTTTGCACCTGGTTATTTGCCAGTATTGCCTGGGGGTATTTTTTTAGTACAGTTACCGGCAGTGCCATTACCGCTATAGCCGGCGGTTTACTAATGGGTTTTATTATTTTATGTATCGACAGGGCACTGATAAAAGGCATCAGCAAAAACAATCGCCAGCAATTTTTACCCGTACTGTTCAGGGCTTTGTTGGCCATTACCATTGGCACTTTTATGGCACAGCCTGCTTTACTGTATATGTTTAGAAAAGAGATCAAATTGCAGGTGGCTGCAGACAACGAACAAAAAAGCATCCAAAACCGCTTAGTGCTGGACTCGATGTATAAAAAACAAAAGGATGAATTGCTGCAAAACAAAGCCAACCTGCAAACACAACTTACAGAGAGGTACCAGCAGCTGATGCTCATACGCAATAATTACCTGGCCGAAACAGATGGCAGCGGTGGTACAGGAAAAGTTGGTATAAAAGATATTGCCATTGCCAAACGAAATGAATACGAAAAGGCAGAGGCTGGTTATAAAGAGCTGCAGGCCACTCTGCAACCCAATCTATCAATTACAGATAAAAAATTGCAGGAGCTGGATGCACAATTGGCAAAAGACCAACAGTTGTACGCCAGCCAGTTTAATGATGGTTTTTTAACACAAATTGAAGCACTCAACAACCTGGTACAAAAAAACAGCGCCCTGCAAATAAGATACTACCTGCTTATTGCTATTTTGGTATTGATAGAGTTGATGCCCGTTATTGCCAAGTTGGTAATACCTGCCGGCGTTTATGATGATAAAATACTGCTGCAAGAGCGGATGGATAAAGAAATTGCCGCAAGTAATATGCAAAAAGAGCAGCAATTAAAAGAGTTGTACAACCAGCTTGCCCTGCAAAACGACCAGGAGGCCATTGAGCAATTTTTTGAAATAACCCGTACAGAAAGAGCAGCCAAACTAAAGAGCTTTATCCATCAATGGCAGCAGGATAATCATAAAAGTTTTGATGGCTTATGGGAGCAAATAAAAAAAGAACTACTTACAAAACAGGAGCATTAATTAATGCTCCTGTTAATGATATATTGATATTAATAGCGACCTAAATCATTTCGCTTTGCAGCAATGGATTGCTTACCAACTTCTTTTTATCTGCAAACTCTTTAGCAGCCTTAATAAAACCTACAAATACAGGCTGCGGATTTTCTACTGTACTTTTTAGCTCTGGGTGAAACTGCACACCAATAAAAAAAGGATGGTCTTTTAGCTCTATAATTTCTACCAGGCCGGTATCGGGGTTTCGGCCACTGGCCGTCATACCTGCCTCTTCAAATTGTTGCAGGTATTTATTATTAAACTCCCAACGGTGGCGATGGCGCTCGGTAATTTTTTCGGCACCGTAAATATTGTATGCCAGGCTGCCGGGCAATATATCGCAGGGATAGCTACCCAACCGCATGGTACCACCTTTTGCAGTAATTTTTTTCTGTTCTTCCATCAAGTCAATCACCGGGTTGGCTGTTTTTTCATCCATCTCGGTAGAGTGAGCGTCTTTTAAACCCAGCACATTACGGGCAAACTCAATAGCTGCCATTTGCATACCCAGGCAAATACCAAAAAATGGCAATTGGTTTTCACGGGCATATTTTACTGCAATAATTTTGCCCTCTACCCCACGCAAGCCAAAGCCCGGCGCTACCAGCAGGCCATCTAACCCTGCCAGTTTTTCGGCCACATTATCATTGGTAATAAATTCGCTGTGTACATTTACAATTTGCACTTTACAATCATTTTCTGTACCGGCATGTACAAAGCTTTCTAAAATTGATTTGTATGCATCCTGCAGTTCGATATACTTACCGATAAGCCCGATATTGATTTTTACTGATGGATTTTTTAGTTTATCCAAAAAGCTTTTCCATTTACCCAGCTGCGGAGCACCGTAACCATTGATGTGTAACTTTTTTAGTACAGTAATATCCAGCCCTTCCTGCAGCATTTTTAGCGGCACTTCATAAATAGAGTTGGCATCCATCGCCTCAATAACAGCCTCCGTTTTTACATTACAAAAAAGGGCTATTTTTTTACGCAACTCGGCGGTTAACGACCGTTCGCTGCGGCATACAATAATATCGGGATGCACACCATTTTCACTCAGCATTTTTACACTGTGCTGCGTAGGTTTTGTTTTTAATTCTTTGGCTGCCTTTAAATAAGGTATCAGCGTTAAATGCACCACCAGGCAATCTTCATCCTCCATCTCCCATTGCAGTTGCCGTACCGCTTCTACAAAAGGCAGGCTTTCTATATCGCCAATGGTACCCCCAATTTCTGTAATTACAATATCGTACTCACCCGTTTGCCCAATCAGCAGCATCCTTCTTTTTATTTCATCGGTAATATGCGGTATCACTTGCACAGTTTTACCGAGGTAAGCACCTTCTCTTTCTTTATTAATAACGGTTTGATAAATGCGGCCGGTGGTTACATTATTGGCCTGCGATGTATAAATGTTCAAAAACCTTTCGTAATGCCCAAGGTCAAGGTCGGTTTCGGCTCCATCCTCGGTAACATAGCACTCGCCATGCTCATAAGGGTTAAGTGTTCCGGGATCTACATTAATGTAGGGGTCAAATTTTTGAATGGTTACTTTTAGTCCTCTCGATTGCAGCAGTTTTGCCAGCGATGCGGCAATAATGCCCTTACCCAATGATGATGTTACACCACCTGTTACAAATATATATTTAGCCATGATACAGTTTTATACAAGTTTTTTTTTGAATTTGAACTACAGGTATAATAAAAATTACGCACTGCCTACATACAATACCTATTCACAATAAAGTGGCAGTGAAGGATGCAACAAAATTTTACGATTACGCTGATATGACCAATTGGAAAGAAAAAATCCGGGAGGTCATGCAAACATACACTTAAAATCGGTAACAGAAAATTTGGGATAAAAAATATGAACAAAACAACCGCAAAAAAACCTTATTTAATGTTTAAACAATTGCTAATAACAGCTTTAAAAAGCGGCAATACCAAAATGTAGATCTGTGCAAACTTTGTAGCAATACTTTTGTTAGACACAAAGTTCCAACGTAATTTCACGGACTTTTATAAAACACTTAGCCAGTATAAATCAATAATATTTAATATGGGTGTGATAAAAAACGCTTTTAAAGCCAAGGCAGATGAAACAGCCGCAGAAATTAAAGACCTGTTAAAAACACACGGCAACAAAAAAATTGGAGAAGTTACCCTAAGCCAAATTTACCAGGGTATGAGGGGTATTACCGGCCTGGTATCCGAAACCTCATTGCTGGATGCACAAGAAGGAATACGGTTTAGAGGCTACACTATACCCGAGTTACAGGCTCAGTTACCCAAGGCCCCGGGCGGATCGGAGCCATTGCCCGAAGGATTGTTTTACCTGATGCTGCTGGGTGATTTACCTACTGAGGAACAAGCCAACCACATCACATCCGTTTTACAGCGGCGCAGCCACGTACCCAACCACGTATTTCACACCATCGAGGCACTGCCCATTAACACCCACCCGATGACACAGTTTGTAGTAGCCATTATGGCTTTACAAACCGAAAGTACATTTGCCAAGCGTTACGCTGCCGGCATGAACAAAAAGGAATATTGGGAAGCTACATTTGATGATGCCATGGATCTTATTGCCCGCCTGCCAAGGGTGGCCGCATACATTTACCGGCGCAAATATAAATTTGGCGAACATATACAACCCAACGGGCTGCTGGATTGGGCAGGCAATTTTGCCCATATGCTGGGTTTTGAAGACGAAGGCTTTAAAGAATTGATGCGTTTGTACATGACCATCCATGCCGACCATGAGGGTGGTAATGTATCTGCCCATGCTACCCATCTTGTTGGATCTGCACTTAGCGACCCCTACCTGTCGTTTGCAGCAGGTATGAACGGGCTTGCAGGCCCCTTACACGGCCTTGCCAACCAAGAGGTAATAAAATGGATTTTTGAAATGAGGGAACAACTGGGTGTAGAAGAACCCTCTAAAACACAAATAGAAGAATACGTTAAAAAAACATTAAGCGAAGGCAAAGTAGTACCTGGCTATGGCCACGCCGTACTGCGTAAAACCGACCCTCGCTTTACAGCACAAATGGAGTTTGGCAAAAAACATTTACCAAACGACCCCCTGGTAAAAACCGTTTGGAATATTTACGATGCTGTACCTCCTATTTTGCAATCGCTGGGTAAAATAAAAAACCCCTGGCCAAATGTAGATGCCCACAGTGGCGCACTGCTGGTGCATTATGGCATGGTAGAGTACGAATTTTACACCGTACTGTTTGGTGTTTCAAGGGCATTGGGTGTATTGGCCAGCCTTTGCTGGGATAGGGCCCTTGGTTTCCCAATTGAACGACCAAAATCTGTTACCACCCACCTTGTTAAACAATGGCTGGATGGAAAAGATGAAATTTGGGGAGAATAATTTTTATTTCCCTTTATCATATCAACCCCGGACGATACCGGGGTTTTTTGTTATTTTTCAGCCCTAAAAATATTGTTACTGTGAAGCATATTGTTGTTAGCATCTTTTTATCAGCCAGCTTTTGTACACTGTTGGCCCAAGCCAAAAAAACTACCGCCCCCACAAATGGTAAATTATCCCCTCATTTAAAAGTATTTGATATTGCTGTAGCAAGTGGCGATGTTAACACGGCTATTACAACCCTTAATTATTACCTGGCTGAGCAGGGCACGGATAATAATTATGCCGATACATTGGCCATGCTATACATGCAGCAGGGCAGCTTTAACCAATGTTATTACTGGGCCAATAAACGACTGGATAAAAAGCCCGACGACAATACCCTGCTTGAATTAAAAGGTATTGCGCTTGATAAATTGCAACAGCCCAAACAGGCCATTGATATTTTTGAAAAGTTATTTGCAAAAACCCAAAGCCCCTACCATGCTTATAAATTAATGGAGCTGCAGTATGGCATGAAAAGGCTGAGCGAATGCCTGCAAACAGCCATACAAGCAGAAAAACTAGCCTACAAACCCGAATATTTAATGACTTACACAGCAGGCCAGCAAACCGGCCGTACGTACTTACAGGCAGGTGTATATAATATACATGCGCTGGCTTTGTATGAACTGGACAAAAAAGCAGAAGCCGCAATATTGTTTGAAAAAGCCCTATCGCTGGACTCTACTTTTTTGCTGGCCCGGCAAAATTTAGAAACCATTCGCTCTCTGGAAACAACTGAAGGAAACAAGATGATACCTGCACCCGACAAAAATTCTTTACCGGCTAACAAACAAAATTAAAATTGATTTTGTGCGGATTGTCAATGCCTATATATTTGCAATCCATTTCGGTGAAATGATTGCCGGATTGAATCTTTAAATGCTCTTTTTTAATATGGGGAATTAGCTCAGTTGGCTAGAGCGCTTGCATGGCATGCAAGAGGTCACCGGTTCGACTCCGGTATTCTCCACAAAAAAAATCCTGCCGTATGGCAGGATTTTTTTTGTCGTTAACTGAGTATATTTAGTTGCAGTAGCCCATTGATTTTAATCCTTCTGCTAATTAAGCCTAAAAGCAATAGGCAAGGCAAACGAAAATTTTATCCCTTCTCCATCCAACTGCCCGGGCACCCAATTGGGCATTGCATTAATCACCCTTAGTGCCTCCTCATCCAACTCTTTTGAAATACTCTTAATAACTTTTGTGTCTATTACCTTTCCATCTTTATCAATCGTAAACCGCACCAATACACTCCCCTCAATACCCATCCTTTTTGCATTGGCCGGATATTTTACCGACCGGGAAATATATTGCACCAAAGCTTGTCTTCCACCATTAAATTCGGGCGGATTGCTATAATTAAAATAGCTTGTATCAACACCCGTGCTGCTATAGCATTTGCCATCTATCCACACGCCTTTGCGATAGTTATCTTGCCGCTTTAATAAGCCATTACTCCAGTAAGTTATAAATTTTCCTTCCAGCGAATCGGCAATATAGTTAGCTTCCCTGCTTGGCATCCCGGTTTCTGAACATAGCAACTCCAGCCCTTGCCTTAATCGTTTGCTGTAAACCGAATAATTATACTCGGCCTTCAATTCGCCTGACATATAATACAACAACACTTTGGCCAAATTGGTATCTGCAGCATTGCGATATACCAGCTTGTAATACGTAGCAGAATCCTTGCTGCTTACCTTTTCATTGTATTTATTGTACAGGGTGGTATCCTGTGCCTGTATAAACATACCTATACATATATTTAGCAATACCAGTAATACTCTTTTCATCATGGTTGGGTATAATATTTTAAGGCAGGCAAGTTATTAAAGCTTTATATATTATCAATTATTTTACCCAATGCTCACTCAATATTTTTTCATATAACTAAACAGGCAAAAAAAAATTACCCCACAGGTTGCCGAATAGATATTACTGCCAGCGCAAACACATATGGCAGAAAAATACATTTCACTCCGGTATTCTTTCAATCCACTCCATTTTAAAATGATAGACAGACTGGTTAATCTATTATTGTTCCATCAATCATTTGTATAACACTAAACAACAAAACCATGAAAAAAATTTTGGCCATACTACTGATGGCACTTAGCTGCGGACTGGTGAATGCCCAAGTAGCGAATGACAATCATTTTGGCAGCATTACACTTACAGATGGCACTGTAATAACGGGTGAAATAAAAAACAGCATCCGTAAAAATGCAGCCGTTTCGCTGGTGGATAACACAGGCAAAAAAAAGATATTCAGCGGTAATGATATTACTGCCGCTACTATTAACAATGTAAACTACCTGTGTATTAAGGGCGATTTTTTTAAAACAATTTGTACTGGCAAGCTTTGCTTTTTACAAAAAGAAAGTGATGCATCTGGCAAGCCGATTTACAATGGCGCAGAAGCAGTATTTGCCAATGGCACCGAAGGAAAAATTGGCGATTTTTATTTGTACAGCAATCAAACACTTAAACACCTGAATAAAAAAACGGCTAATCAAATTATAGAGGCAGAACTAGCGGGATGTACGGCAGCAGTAGATAAGGCAAGGCAACTAAATGGAGATATGGCTGCACTGGCAGAAGCCATTACCATTTACAATAACAGCAAAAACTAAGTTACCCACAGCCATGAAGACACTATTATTTTTTATAGGGGTAATGATCGCTTTTTCTGCAGCAGCACAACAAAGCACTTATCGCCAAACGGTAAAAGGAACAGTACTGGACGAACAATCGGGCAATGCCCTGCCCGGTGTAACCATTATGGTACAGGGGCAGCAGCCGGGTACCTACAGCCTTACCAACCAAAATGGATATTTTCAACTGGATGCGGTAGTGGTAGGCAGGCAAACCATATTGGCCCACTGTGTAGGCTACGAGGATGCCGTACTGAGCAATATTGAGGTTACATCATCAAAGCAGGTAGTACTTGAAATAAAGCTAAAAGAAAAAGTAAAAAAACTGGATGCCGTAGAGGTACGGTCTGGCAGGCCCAAACACAAAGCCATCAACGAAATTGCGGTAGTAAGCAGCCGGCAGCTAAGTACAGATGAAGCCTTTCGCTACGCAGGCACCCGTAATGATCCCAGCCGTATGGCGCAAAATTTTGCCGGTGTAAGCGGCACCAATGATGGCCGTAACGACATCATCATCCGAGGCAACTCTCCCACGGGAGTGCTGTGGCGCATGGATGGTATTGATATACCCAACCCCAATCATTTTAGCACATTTGGTGCTACCGGCGGCCCCGTGAGTATGCTAAATATCTATACGCTTAAAAACTCCGATTTTTTAACCAGCGCTTTTCCTGCACAATATGGCAATGCGCTGGCCGGGGTATTTGATTTAAGGCTGCGAAATGGCAATACGGCCAAACATGAGTTTGTGGGCCAGATGGGTTTTAATGGTTTTGAGTTGGGCGCAGAAGGGCCTTTTAATAAAAAATCGGGCGCATCGTACCTTATTAATTATCGCTACTCCCTGCTGGCTGCACTGCAACAAATTGGACTAAGCTTTGGCACGGGTACGGCTACCCCATACTACCAGGATATAACCATAAAAATAAACCTGCCCACTACCAAAGCAGGCACATTTAGTTTGTTTGCGCTGGGTGGCGAAAGCCATATTCATTTTTTGCCTGAAACGGATAATAAAGACAACCTGTATGCATCCAATGATGGTACAGAAAGAGACCGAAAGTTTAAATCAAAAACAGCAGTGGCCGGGCTAACACATAGCTATTTTTTTAACAGCAACACATCTGCCAAAACCACCTTGGCCGTCTCCGGTTTTTCATCCGACTATAAAGAAGCCATCGTAGAAGATGGCAAACCCAATAAGCCCGCTTTTTTACGCAACAACCAACAATACAAATTTTCAATCAGTCATACGCTTAACAAAAAAATTTCGGCCAGGCAGCAACTAACAGCAGGGCTTATTGCAGACAAAAGTGAGCTACAATTGGTACAGCACTATATAAAGGATGGCGATAGTGTGTTAAGCAATTTGCTAAATGCAGATAAAAGCACCACCCTGTTAAGGCTATTTATCAATTACAATTATCGGTTTACAGATAAGCTTACTGCAAATACTGGCTTGTATTACCAGCACCTTACACTCAATAATAGCCAGGCTATTGAACCCAGATTTAACATAAAGCTGCAGCTTAGCAATAACCAGTCGCTGGCATTGGGCGCCGGCATGCACAGCCAAACACAACCGCTGGATGTATATTTTTATAAAAGCACCAATAGCAGCGGGCAGATAGAATACACCAACCAGCAGTTAGATTTTGTAAAAAGTTTACACGGTGTTTTAGGTTACGATATTACACCCGGCAGGCAGCTGCGGTTTAAAGCAGAACTGTATGCCCAGTATATTTATAATGCAGCGGTAGAAAAAACACCCAGCTCTTTTAGCTTGCTAAATGCCGGCAGTGATTTTGGCTTTCCGGATAAAACAAACCTTGTAAATAATGGGCGTGGATACAACTATGGTATTGAAATAACCGCAGAGCGATTTTTACACCGGGGGCTGTATTATTTATTTACAGCATCGTTGTTTCAATCTAAATACAAGGGCAGCGACGATATATGGAGAAATACCGCTTTTAACAGCAACTATGTTGTAAATGCTTTGGCGGGCAAAGAGATGAGGATAAACGATAAAACCATTATTGGAATAGACAGCAAACTAACGGTTACGGGTGGCCAGCGATATACCCCTTTTGATGCAGTAGCATCGGCAGCTGCCGGGTATGTTATTTATAAAGAAAAAGAAGCCTACAGTGCACAAAACAGCACCTACCTCCGATGGGACCTTAAGTTTTCATATATAAGAAACTTAAAAAAAGTAACCCAAAAATGGTACATCGATTTGCAAAACCTTACCTCCCGTAAAAACATTTATATCAGAACACTTAATCCCAAAACCGGGGTGCAAGACCAGATTAATCAAATGGGCTTTTTCCCCAACATTAATTACCAGATAACCTTTTGATTGCTGTAAATTTATGATATGAAAAAACCAAACAGTTTTGTAGGGTTTAACGACAGGGTTGTAATGGCCTGGATTATTCCGCTTACAGCCCTTGTTATACCCTTTATTTTCTTTGGTCGCCGTTTTGGCCGGGCTCCATTTTTTACCTGGCAGGTATATGTTACCACACTTATATCCACACTGGTAATTTGGTTAGGTAATAGGTACATTATGATGTGGGCCCGTAAGCGTTACCCGGCATTTGAACAAACCCGTAAAAGGCTTTGGGTTCAATCGGCCATTATGCTGGTGTTTACTATTATCAGCACTAACGGGCTTCATTTTGCCTTGCAAGATTTTTGTGGTTTAATTATACCAAACGATAAAAATTTTTCGCTTACCGATTTATTAATCAGTGGCAATGCGGCTGCCTTATTTTGTTCATTAACAGCCATTGCCATTTACGAAGGCATCTACTTTATTAAGCAACTTCGGCACTCGGTAGAAGAAAAAGAAAATTTAAAAAGAGAAAGCCTGCAGGCCCAGTTAAATGCATTAAAAACACAGGTAAATCCGCACTTTTTGTTTAACAATTTAAACACCCTTAGCTCACTGATACCAGAAAATCCTGATCATGCTATTGCTTTTGTACAACAAATGTCAAAAGTATACCGGCATATATTAGAAGTAAAAGACGACAAAAGCATTTCGCTAAAAGAAGAGTTGGATGTATTGGAGGCTTACTACTTTTTATTAAAAACAAGATTTGGCGAAAACCTTGATGTAGATATTGCTATCCCCTGCGATAAATTAACCACAAAAATAGTTCCGCTATCGCTGCAAATATTGATGGAAAATGCCATTAAGCACAATATTGTATCATCTGACAAGCCCTTGCAAATAAAAATATTTACCTCTAACGGAAGGCTGATTATAAAAAACAACCTGCAGGTAAAAAAACAAATTACCGAATCAACCGGCATTGGGCTTGATAACATCCGTAACCGTTACAGGCTAATATCAGACAGGCTGGTAAATGTAACCGCCACCAACAATAGCTTTACGGTAGCCATTCCGCTGATTGAAAACTAGTGAACCGTATTTTATACAACACCAACAAATTGCCTTAAGTGAAAGTATTGATTATTGAAGATGAAGCACCCGCTGCCAACCGCCTGTGTAAATTACTGCAAACCCATATGGACGAAGCAGAAATAATGCAACGCCTGGATAGTGTAGAGGCTTCTGTAAAATACCTGCAACAGGCCACTACACAGCCCGATTTGATATTTATGGATATACAATTAGCCGATGGGCTAAGCTTTGATATTTTTAACCAGGTAAATGTAAATACCCCGGTAATTTTTACCACTGCATTTGACCAGTATACATTAAAAGCTTTTAAAGTAAACAGTATCGACTACCTGCTAAAGCCCATTGATGATACGGAGCTACAAAAGGCTTTAGAAAAGTTTGAAAAATTTTATGCCAAAACACCTCAGGAAATTTCGGATAAAATTGCTGCGGTTATTAAAGAAATGAACTTTGTAAAATACAAAGAGCGCCTGCTAATAAAAAGAGGGCAGCAATTGAGTTATTTAAAAACAGGCAATACGGCTTTTTGTTTTGCTGATGGAAAACTGTGTTATGCGGTAGATTTTAATGGAGTAAAATACCTGTTAGAAAATAATTTATCGCAGCTGGAAGAGCAATTAAAACCCGAGGTGTTTTTTAGAGTAAGCAGGCATTTACTGGTAAATATTGAAGCGGTTAAAAAAGTACATACCTGGCTGGGCGGCAGGCTAAAAATAGAAACCAGCCCACCGCCACCGGTAGACAGTATTGTAAGCCGGGAACGAGTTAACAGTTTTAAAGATTGGCTGGGCCAATAGCAGCACTTAATTATTTTACAGCTACAGGCGCTGGCTTTAAGGCAGTAATACTTACTTGTTGTATTGCAGCACCTGCAGCGGGCAACAGGTTAATTGTTGTAAACTTTTTTACCGGAAAATACACCGCTGTCATTACACTGCAACCATCATCCGCAAATAATTCGGCCGAATTAATATCCAGCAGCAGGGTAAAATTTAATTTCCCTTTTTTAAACCGTGGCACTGTGCTTTTAACAGCAAAGCCCTTGTAAAAATCATGCACCCCTGCCTTGCTCCTGTCTATATAAAACTGTTGATGGCTGTCATCAAATCCAACCGATAATATTTCACCGGCATCGTTTGTAAGCTGTATCTCAAAACCAGCAGCCGTGGTTAAGTCCATATCAATACGGCACGGCAATAAAGCCTGCTTAGCAGCGGCCGGCAGTGTGGTAGCGGTTGTTATACTTTTTAATGTAGTTGCTTTTAAATATTGCGCCTCCAGTTCTTTTACAGGTGCAGATGCCAGCAATAATTGTCCCTGTGCATTTTGCAAGCTTAACTCACGGGGTATGGTAAGTGCATTGCGCCAATTGGTAGCCGGCAAAATATTGGCATAATTCCAGTTACTCATCCATCCGGCCAGTATTTTTCGGTTGCCGGTATTACTCCACGTAACACCTGCGTAATTATCGGGGCCATAATCCATCCACCGGGTAACGGTATCAAATGCCGTAAAACTTTTACCATCAAAATCGCCTAAAAAATATTGGGTGGCAGAGCCACCGTTGGGTGCACCAGGATTGATGCTTACCAGCAACACCCACACCTGCCTTCCATTGTACTCTAATGCAAAAATATCGGGGCACTCCCATACCCCTCCATGGGCACCTGCTGTTTTGCCAAACTCCGATAGCGTTGCCCAATTTTTTAAATCGGTTGAAGCATAAAAAGTAATACAATCTTTAGTTGCCAAAGCCATCACCCATTTTTGCTCGGGCTCGTACCATATTACTTTTGGGTCTCTAAAATCGATGATGCCAGGATTTTTTAAAACGGGGTTGCCTGCATATTTTGTCCATGTAACGCCATTATCCACACTATAAGCAAGACTTTGATATTGAAAATCGATTTTGTCTTTGGGTGCATCCGGCAGGTGATGTGTAAAAATAGCCACCAGCGCTGTTTCTCCTTTTTTTGCAAACCCTGCGGTATTGTATACATCTACTACAGCACTGCCCGAAAAAATATACCCAAGGCTATCCGGATATAATGCGATGGGCTGGTGCTGCCAATGCATTAAATCTGTACTGGTGGCATGGCCCCAATGCATAGGCCCCCACACGGGCTTATCAGGATAATGCTGGTAAAATAAATGATATTGCCCCTGGTAATACACCATGCCATTCGGGTCATTCATCCAATTTATAGATGGTGTAAAATGCAAGCGTGGTCGTTCCATTGGTATAGTAGTGTTAGGTAAAATTTGCGCCGTGGCAACACAAGCAACAAACTGCATCGCCATCCAAATTTTACCCGCCCTGCTGTATTTTTTTATCATAAAATTTATTTAGCAAAACAACTGGATAAATATAAATATATTATCTGCAAGGCTTGCACTGCACAGCATATAATTGGCAACAAGTTTCATACAGCAAAGGTTTGCAGCTAACAGCTTTGTATGCACTGGCAATTTTTATACCTGCAAAAGGTTAGTGGTATATTTGCATACTACTTACTGCCACTCTTTAATACATTCATTTTTTATTAAACAACAGACAGCCGCTTACATGTTTAAACACCAAGGCAAAACCAGGACGCTAAGCCACAATCTCAGGATTGCTTCGCTGCTATCATTTGTGGCAGGTTTAGTAAATGTGGCTGGCTTTTTTGCCATTGCTAAACTTACCACCAATGTTACGGGGCATTTTGCTTTTTTTGCAGACGAAATTATTCAGCAAAATTTTGGAGAAGCCTTTGTGTATTTTTTGTACATCTTCTTTTTTTTCCTCGGCTCTTTTGTATCTAGCATACTGGTAGAACTTACAGCCCGTATTAGCGAACAATACATTTACATAGTACCCACTTCTATTGAAGCATTGGTATTAGTGCTGATGGCTTGGCTGGGTGGCGGCTTAATTGCCACCGCACCGCATAGCATTGCTTTTAGCCTGCTATTTGCGATGGGGCTACAAAATTCACTGGTAACCCGTATATCCAATGCCAGCGTTAGAACCACTCATTTAACAGGGTTGTTTACCGACCTTGGCATAGAGCTTTCGCAGTTATTTTTTTATAAATTAAAAGAGCAGCGGCAGCAACTATTAGCATCTTTAAAATTAAGAGGCATCATTATTCTCTTCTTTTTTACAGGGGGGATTTGTGGAGGTGTTTTGTACCAGCAACTGCAATTGCAGGTATTATATATTGCAGCGGCGGCCTTGCTGGCTGGGCTGGTGTACGACAGTGTTAAATTTAAACTGATTATGCTGCGACGCAAATTATATACCGATAAAACAACAGGCCACAACCCTCATTAGCAGGTGGCCCTTGGACTAATCAATTAAAGCGTCATTAAAAGCAGCATCACCCTGTACCGCCTTTTTTTTGTACAATCCACAACAAAGCCTGCCCCGGCCGGCAACCTTACTGCCGTTTATCAAATGCTGTTAATAAGCAAATTTATCATTACCAAAAACCTTTACTTTTAACCTTACAAAACAACAAATATGAAACTTGTAAAATTATTTGTACTGCTGTTGCTAGCCAATGTTACTACCAAGGCACAACCTTCTGTTACTTCCTTTAACCAACTTATTAACCGGTTACCGGTACCCGAAAACGATCTTAATATTACCCAACTGCGGTGGCTACCAAAATCGCATGATTTTTGGTTGGTAGAAAGGCAAGGGATATACATTTGTAATGCTGATGATGTAAGCAAAAAAACACTGGTAGTTACCACCGCACAACTAGCCAGTGCAGGCCTTACCACCCCTGTTGAAAATATGGTATGGAGCAGTAGCCGGGATAAAGTATTATTGTACAGTAACAGCTCCAAAGTTTGGCGGGTAAAATCTAAAGGCGATTACTGGTACCTGGATATAAAAACGGGGCAATGTAAACAATTGGGCAAATCATTACCCAGCTCCTCCTTGCAATTTGCAAAATTTTCTGCCGACAATAAATTGGTAGCGTATGTAAGCAAACACAACCTGTATACCGAAGACCTTGCTACCGGAAAGATTACCCCATTAACCAACGATGGTAACGAGCAGGTGATTAACGGCACATTTGATTGGGTGTACGAAGAAGAACTGACGGTGAGGGATGGTTTTAGCTGGAGCCCCGATGGTAAAGCCATTGCCTTTTGGCATACCAATGCAGCAGCCACCAAAAAACATTTGATGATTAACAATACCGATTCGTTGTATCCATTTATAATGCCGGTTGAGTATCCCAAAGCAGGAGAAAAACCATCTGCTGTAAAAATTGGTGTGATAAATCTTGCCACCCAAAAAACGCAATGGATGAGTATACCTGGCGAGGCCGACAATAATTATATCCCACGGATGAGTTGGGCCGGCACCAACCAACTGATGGCAGTACAGCTAAACCGAAAACAAAACGAAGCCAACTTTTTTATTTGCAACACACAAACTGGGCAAACAAAAAAAATTTACAGCGAAAAAGAAGAAGGGGGCTGGATTGATCAATTTAATTTAACCGAATGGGATGCCCCCTGGTGGACATGGATTGACAATAACCAATATTTTATTAGAACCGCCGAAACCGATGGCTGGCTGCATATTTACAAAGTAGCTACCGATGGCAGCAAAGTACAGTTGCTAACCAAAGGCAACTACGATGCCAACCTGCTGGCTGTAGACCAAAGCGCTGGTGATGTATATTTTGAAGCCAGCCCATACGATGCCACCCAGCGATATTTATATAAAGTAAATATGCAAAAGGGCGATACGGTTAGGGTTACCCCAGCAAGTTTTAACGGCACCAATTACTACCGTTTTAGTCCAGATGCAAAATACGCCCTGCACATCAATGGATCTGTTAGCCGCAATTATAATTTTAGACTGGTGCAACTTCCCAATCATCAAAAAACCTACCCTGCATTGCAAGATGAATTTAGCAAACCAGACTATCCCTTTAACCTTGAAAAATTTTCGGTAAAAACGGCGGATGGCATTAGCATGGACGGCATAATGGCTAAACCTGCCGATTTTGATGCCAGCAAAAAATACCCGGTATTTTTTTATGTATACGGCGAGCCGGCTGCCGCTGTAGCCAACGACTTGCCAGAGTTTAATGAATACATTGCCCAATTAGTACCCAAGGGTTATATTGGCATTGCACTTGACAACAGGGGCACACCTGTAATGAAGGGCAGTGCATGGCGTAATGCTATTTATAAAAAAATTGGTGTGGTTAACAGCCACGATCAGGCGATGGCAGCAACCGAAATTATTAAATGGCCCTTTGTAGATGCAACCCGTATTGCAGTACACGGATGGAGCGGCGGTGGCGCAATGACGCTAAATTTGCTATTTCGTTACCCTCATATTTATAAAACCGGCGTAGCAGTGGCTGCAGTAACCGATCAGCATTTTTACGATAATATTTATACCGAAAGATATATGGGCTTACCACAGGACGACCCCGAAGCTTACAAGCAAAGCTCACCCATTACTTTTGCCAAAAACCTAAAGGGAAGCTTGCTATACATACACGGCACCGGCGATGATAATGTACATTATAAAAATGCTGAACAACTGATAAACGAGTTGGTAAAAGAGGGCAAAGTTTTTCAGCTAATGGTATACCCCAACCGTACACATGGCATATACGAAGGCCCCGGCACCAGCGAACATTTAACGGCCACCTTTTTACAATTTATTGATACCTACTGCCCACCCGGGGCCCGGTAACAGTAAACAATAGCCCATAAAAATTGTCGGCCTGCCCTGTTGATACAGGCACCTTACATACGTATGCACTTTTATATTTTTTACTTTTTTATTTTGCTAACAAATGAAAATTATACTATTCTGCCTGTTGTTTACCGCTGCAAAATTTACTGCTGCCCAACAAAAACCCCCTGTTAAAACCATCACTAAAAACGGGTACAGCATTACCTATCCCAATAAATGGGCGGCAGACAGCTCTGGCAAAATGGGTGCCGACCTATATATTTTTTCAGAAAAAGAAAATGAACAAGACCGTTTTAGAGAAAATATAAATGTACTTATACAAAACCTGAGTGGAATGGGTATTGACCTGGACCGCTATGTACAACTATCGATTGACCAAATAAAAAGCCTGCTGCCCGGTAGTAAAATATTTGAAACCAAACGAATGAGTACCGCCAGCAAGCGGCCTTATCATAAAATAATATACAGTATGAACCAACAAGGTTTTGAGCTGATGGTAGAGCAGTATTATTTTGTAAACGCTAATAAAGCCTATGTAGTTACCTATACAGCCGAGGTAACCCGGTTTGAGCAATACAAGCAAAGTGCTGAACAAATACTCAACTCATTTTCACTAAAAAATTAACCTTAAAAACCGCTACAAGATTTTTACTCCGCCTGTTTTATTACCTGGTAAGTAACCCTGTTAGTGCCTTGTGTTATAGTTAGCATATAATTACCGGGCTGTATGTACAACACAGGTTTGTATTGATAATTGTTGATACCTTTTTTTACTGGCATCACAGATCGGGATACTTCTCTGCCCGAAAGATCATGCAACTGCACCAATGCCTGCCCTGCGGCTTCACTTAATAAATCAACACTTACCGCCTGCCGGAAAGGATTGGGGTAAACCTTTATTAACGAAAACTCGTTTGAAAAATAAATGGGCCTTATCTCGGTATACTTAGATTTGCCATCTGCATCCAGCGCTTTTACCCTGTAATACAACACTGGCTTGCGTTGCATATCTGTAAGGCGATGTAAAAAGTTATAGGTTTGATCTGTAGGTTTGTTTTGAGCCGGTACCTTAGCAACAGCCTCCCATTTTATACCATCACCACTCAGCTCTGCTACATACGATTGCACATTAACGGCTGCATTTACCGTCCAGCGGAGGTTTACCATCGTATTACTCTCTTTAACTGCTGTAAAATTGATAAAATTTACCGGCAGTACCGAGTAACAGCGGTTGCCAATAATATTACCTGCCCCCCTGCTGATACAGCCATTTAATGCATTAATCATCACCGTGTATTGGCCAATATCGCTCAATTGCAGCTCGGAAAAATACAGCTCGTTTGCATTACTTACGGTAGTGCTGCCGTTGGGTCTTGTCCAGGTATAAGTGGCACCGGGTACATACCCTGTAAAAATACGGGCGGGTGCCCCAATACAATCGTTGGATGATGCGATGTAAAAATTTCCGGTAAAACTATTTACCACCACTTGCCCTACAAAACTATTATTACAAGCATCTACTGCCCTTACCGTATATACTGTACCCGGCGGTGTACTGGCAGGCAACACAAATACGCTATCGCTTTGCAAAGCGCCATAGCCTGTTTCGCCGGGCATACTGGCCAGTTTTATCTGGTACGAAAAAGGCCTTCGGCCACCAATAGGGCTTACCACTACCTTGGGGTTGCCAGCATCACAAATATAGCCGGAGCTGGCGCCGAGGTTAGGGGTAGAGTATGGTGCATCCTGCACCACAAAACTTTTGGTATCCAATATTCGTCCGCTGCATTTGCCATATAATTGAAAGCTGTAATTACCCGGCGGATAAGTATACCAACCGCCACTCATAGCAAAAAAAGTAAGCGTGGGGTAGATGTTAACAGCATTGGTATCTATACCATTATCTTTAATAGAGTTAGCACCTACCGCACCAAGGTTATAAGGCACTGTGGGCAGGCTGCCATCTTTAGATCGGGAAAATCCACTTAAAAAATTAACCGGTGCACTAAGTATACGCAGGCAAGGAGTATCGTTGCGTACAAAACTAATATCGGTACTCGTAATGCGTGCCTCCCCTTTTACAGAGCTGCCCACACTGCTGCATTGGTTAGGTGTAACTGTAAACGACAAAGTAGCTGTAAGGCCATTACTGGTGCCGCTGCCTACCGAAAAACTGGTAGTCATGGTTTGATTACAACCATACACAATGCTAACAGTATAATTGCCTGCCGGCAACGAATCAAAAAATTTGGTGATAGAGTAACTAATCATTCCATTACCTGAAAAAGTTACAAAGCTGGATGTTTTTAATTTTTTTGGATATGCAATGGCACCTGTACCGCTGCTAATTTCGATAGAGCCCACCGGTGCGGTACCAACCTGCACCACTTCGGTAGAATACCGGGTGATACCATCTGTAGCGCTGCACACCGGGCTGTGGTTTCTAAAACTAAAAGAAGGCTGCGGAGAGGTACCACCTGGCTGAAAATTATATACCAGCGAATCTCTTTGACCACACTGATCTTCATACACCATCCGGTACACCCCAAATGCAGGTACCAGTGTAGATTGATTATTGCCATACAAACTGGTAAGGGATGCACCTTGCAAAAACACATACTGGTAATTAATACCCATCATTTTATCCTGCAGCAAATTATTATTGGCATCATACAATTTAAAGCGCACTGGCAGCGATGGAGAAGCATTGATGGTATTAAGATAAAAATAAGTATTGCCATTAGTGCATCGGGTAAAGGCTTGCAGCCTGAACTGTTGCCGGCTGGATGGGCTACCAGCATTTAGGCGGGTAGTGTTACCACATTGATCGGTTAACTCAAGCGTAACCGGCACACGGGGTACAGAGTCGAAAATAAGGTTGTTATTACCCGACATATTATAACCCCAATAGGTACTTTTTGCAAGGCCGCCAGGATTATATACACGGGTGGTAATCACCTGCCCGTTATCCTGCCTTTTTAATACCGCTGTTAATGGAAAAAAAGTGTTGTTATTGGGGATGGTGGTTAAAGCTGCACCAGCCTGCAAAATGGTTAATTCGCCCCATTGTATGCAACTGCCCTTCATCACCGGCATATCGGTAGATCCGGTATTTAAAATATAGGGTTCCTTCACCTGAAAGCTATAGGTATATACCGGGTTTACCACTGCAGGTATGGTAACCGAATTGGTTTTGTAAACACCGCACTGATCGGTTACCCTTACATAATAAGTAGCACCTGCCGTAAGCCCCGTAATGGTATCATATTGCTGCATACTGGTATACCGGGTTTGCCCGTTACCCGTATTGGCCCCTACTGGCGATGTACCAGTTTCATCCCAACCCATGCTGTAAGAAGTATGCTCAAAGCTATGCACCGGTGCATTGGTAAAACCAGTTGCCGGGTTGGGGTCGGCAGATACCTGGTATTGTAATGGCAAACTATACAATTGTGTATCGGCCAGCCTGCCGTTGGGTAGCTGAAAACTTAAATTGATTACCACTTTGCCCGTGCTGCTGGTATTACATTTAAAACTCTCGTTGCTAACAAAACGCAGGTTGTGCATGGGCATTTCGAGGTATTGATTAGGTACTATAATAGTATCCGACTCATAAAATGTACCGTTACAGCCAGTAACCCTTACCCGGTATTTACCCGGTAATAATGCCGGAAAAACTGGCTGCGATTGTATACCCCTGATGATGGGGCCGCTGATGAGCTCATACACATACTCGCCACCGCCACCCGTAACTCCACTAGCCGTTATGCTACCGTTTTGAGGGCAGGTTACCGTAGTAGCGGTAATGCTGGCCACGTTTACCCGGGTTATATCATGTACACTGCACTGTGCAATGGCATGGCTGGCCAGTAACAGGCAAATACCCATATATCCTAAAGCCGCTGCAATAAATTTCCTGCTCATCAAATCTGTTTTAGCTAGATAAAAAAGGTTGTAGAAATTTTTTTACCCACTGCTAACGCACAGAAATACATGATATTATACCCAAGTGGATTTATTATACAGAATTAGCAAGGCCATTTTACTCCCCTGCCTGTAAGCAAACCATGCCTTTTGCACCCCTCAGGCCTAATCTGTAGGTCTATAATTTGTAAAAGGCTTCCATATTTAGGAAAACTGAGTGGTGCCAAAAATCTCAAAAAACTGATAATCAAATACTTAGCATTTTGGCACCAAATAGGATTCTATCCTATCAAACAACAATAAATCCTACGAATATGAAAACCATCAGCCGCCAAATCATCGCCACCATCATTTTCATCGCTGCTTCTTTTTCTGCTACTGCCCAGCAAGTTGATGCTAACATCAACATCCAAAATATCAACAGCACTAACGGCACATACTGGATGGGTACTACCGAAACCGCTTTTACAACTGTTTCGTTAAACTGGAATATTGCTGCCGCTACCAACATCAGCAACTTTGAGGTTGAGTGTTCTTTTGATATGAACGAATTTGTTACCGTAGGTAAAGTAGCAGAAGAAAACAGTAACAATGATGTGGTTAAAACCTTTTCGTTTGAACATAAAGCAGCAGTACTGGCTGAAAAACAAATCGCTCAATACCGCCTTAAACAAACAGATATTTATGGTGTAGTTAGCTACAGCGAAGTAAAAACCATTGGCTTAAAATAAACATTCCAAAAAAATAAAAAAGCAGCAACCTAAATGGTTGCTGCTTTTTTTATGTGATAAACATGATGGCAGGCAACCCGGCGGCTGATATCTATCAGTATACTTGGTAACAATTGTAACCGGTGAGGCATACCCCAATGCTGAAATTTGTGCGTATCAAACTATACAAAAATGAATCAAACCTGCCAAACACGCTGCCCGTAAAGCCTAGCATAACTCTCTATTTTTTTTTATCCATTTAAAAATATTATCATGAAAGTTGAACAAATTTATACCGGCTGTATTGCACATGCAGCTTATTATTTGGAGAGTAACGGCGAAGCTGCCATTTTTGATCCGCTGAGAGAAGTGCAGCCATATATTGACAGGGCTGCTAAAGACAATGCCCATATCAAGTATGTTTTTGAAACGCATTTTCATGCAGACTTTGTAAGCGGACACCTGAACCTTCAGGCAAAAGCAGGCGCCACCATTGTATTTGGGCCCAATGCCCAGCCAGCTTACCAAGCGCTGATAGCCACCGATGGGCAGGTATTTACTATAGGCAATTGTAAGGTAACAGCCATACATACCCCAGGCCATACCATGGAAAGCACCACTTACCTGCTAACAGACGAAGATGGGCACGACCATGGCATTATCACCGGCGACACCCTATTTATTGGCGATGTGGGCCGGCCCGATTTAGCGCAACACGTAATTGCTGATCTTACAGAAGAAAAGCTAGCCCGTACCCTTTACCACTCTTTGCACAACAAAATACTACCGCTTAGCAATCACCTGCTGGTATATCCCAATCATGGGGCAGGCAGTGCTTGCGGCAAAAAGATGAGCCTGGAAACAACAGATACACTGGGCAATCAAAAAAAAGTAAACTATGCCCTGCAGCCAATGACGGAAGATGAATTTGTAAAAGCAATTTTATCGGGGCTTACCCCACCTCCCGGGTATTTTCCAAAAAATGTGCTGATGAATATTAAAGGCTACGAAAGTATTGACACCATAATGCAACGTGGCTACAAACCACTTAACCCACAAGCTTTTGAGTTTGCCGCCAACGAAACAAGGGCATTGATACTGGACACAAGACCTGCCGAGCTTTTTGCCCGTGGCTTTATACCCAATAGCATTAATATTGGGCTGGATGGAAGTTTTGCCCCAATAGCCGGTGAGTTGATAACCGATATTAAACAGCCCATTCTTATTGTGGCAGAAAACGGCAAAGAAGAAGAAAGCATCATTCGCCTGTCGAGAGTAGGGTATGATAACAGCATTGGCTATCTGCAGGGCGGTATGGATGCCTGGATAAAGGCTGGCAAAGAAACAGATACAGTACACCGTATTGCTGCAAGGCAACTGGAAGAAATGTATGAAAATGAAAATTTTTTACTGGTAGATGTACGTAAAAAAAGTGAGTACGATGCCGAACATATTATTGGTGCTGTAAACATGCCGCTGCACCAACTAAACCTACACCTGGCTAGCTTGCCTAAGCAGAATTTGTTTGTAATACATTGCGCCGGCGGTTACCGCAGCATGGTGGCAGCATCGCTTTTAAAACAAAGGGGTTTTAACAATTTTGCAGATGTAACAGGTGGCTATAAAGCTATTGCCGCCACCACCATTCCCAAAAGCCACTATGTGTGCCCCACCACCTTGCTGTAAGATACTTGCTTGGCTTGGTATTTTTATATGGCCGGCTGCAATCAGCCGGCCACTTTATATAGTTTTACAATTGTAACTAATGTAACCAAAAGCCCCTGATATTTGATACAAATTTGCTTAACTAAAAAGATGTAAATGATGCGTATTGAACAAATTTATACCGGTTGTTTAGCTCAAGGTGCTTACTATATTGTATCTGATGGAGAAGCAGCCATCATTGATCCTTTAAGAGAAGTGCAACCTTACCTCAACCGGTTACAGAAAGATAAGGTGCAACTAAAATATATTTTTGAAACCCATTTTCATGCAGACTTTGTAAGCGGCCATGTAGACCTTAGTAAAAAAACAGGTGCCCCAATTGTATATGGCCCTCATGCAAAACCCTATTTTGATTTTATTGCCGCCAAAGATGGGGATGAATTTAAAATTGGGCAGGTTACCATCAAAACATTGCACACCCCAGGCCATACCATGGAAAGCACCACCTATTTATTAAAAGATGAAAATGGAAAGGACCATGCCATTTTTAGTGGCGATACGCTTTTTTTAGGCGATGTGGGCAGGCCCGACCTTGCACAAAAAGCAGCAGATATGACGCAGGAAGAACTGGCAGGTTTGCTATACGATAGCCTGGTAAATAAAATTATGCCGCTGGCAGATGATGTAATTGTATATCCCGCCCATGGTGCCGGCAGTGCCTGTGGTAAAAATATGATGAAAGAAACGGTAGATACCCTCGGCAATCAAAAAAGAATAAACTACGCCTTAAATCAACCCAGCAAAGAGGCTTTTGTAAAAGCCGTTACCGAAGGGTTGCTGCCACCGCCCGGATATTTTGGCTTTAATGTGGCCATGAACAAAAAGGGATACGAAAGCTTTGACAAAGTACTCAACCAGGGCATGCAAGCCCTTACCCCCGATGAGTTTGAAGCAGTAGCAGAAACTACCGGTGCCCTCGTGCTGGATACCCGCCCTAATACCACATTTTACAGGGGTTTTATCCCTCAATCAATTAATATTGGACTAAACGGCGATTTTGCACCTTGGGTAGGTGCCATGGTAATAGATGTAGCTCAACCTATTTTGCTTATTACAGATGAGGGAAAAGAAGAAGAAGCCGTAACCCGGTTAAGCCGGGTGGGTTTTGATAATATAAAAGGCCATTTAAAAGGAGGTTTTAATGAATGGTTGATAGCAGGCAAAGAAGCAGATGTGGTAGACAGGATTACAGCATCCACTT
>JBDKJT010000171.1:0-9869 GCA_039796475.1 Bacteroidota bacterium
AGGCTTCTTTTACGGCAGCAATTTCGTCGTATACAAAGTTGTATTCGCCCATATGAAATTTACCCCGAGATATTACCATGTCTATTTCATCAGCGCCCTCGCTAATGGCAAATTTGGTGTCACGTATTTTTACATCTCTTGGCGCTTGCCCACTCGGAAAAGCCGTGGCCACGGCCGCTACTTTTACACCCGAGTTGCCCAATGCTTGTTTAGCTACTTTTACCATGCTGGGGTATACGCATACTGCTGCTACCGTTGGTAAGCCCGGATAGGCATCGTGTAAATGTTGTGCCTTGTAACAGAGTTGTTTCACTTTGCCATCTGTGTCTTTCCCTTCCAGGGTGGTAAGGTCTATCATGTTTAACACCAGCTTTAAACCGTTTAGTTTGGTTTCGTTTTTTATGCTGCGTTTAGTAAACCTGCTGGCCCGTTCTTCCACCCCCACCTGGTCTATACGGGGGGATAGCGAAAAATCGGGTGTAAATGTGGTATCAACCATATAAGTTGTTTAAATCGTTATAGATGGTAGCTGTGCGGCTATTCTTATACGTCAGTTATAACTGCTTATTCTTTTATTAAATATTCCAGCGATTTTTTTATCATGTTTTCTACTGCGGCATCGCTGTTTTTAGAAAACTGCTGCAACACCCGGTTGGCAACAATGGTATTGATGCTCATGCATTGGTGCCCCAATAATTTGCCCAATCCAAAAATGGCAGATGTTTCCATCTCAAAGTTAGTGATACGATGGTTTTGATGACTGAAACTGGTAAGTTTATTGATGAGTCCCGGGGCTGCCAGCGGCAAGCGTAATATCCTTCCCTGCGGGCCATAAAAACCTGGGCAGGTTACGGTGATGCCTTTAAAATAACTATCCGGAAATTTATTCAGCAGTGCTTCACTACCTTTAGAAACATAGGGAATGGTGATAGAAGCCTGCAAACCTGTTTGGGCTGTAAATGCGTTCACCAATGCTTCCTCTTCGGGTGTTTTAGTGTATCCATAATAGTTAAGCAGGTTATCGAGGCCCAGCCCATGGGTGGAGGCCACCAATTCATCCACCGCAATATCGGCCTGCAATGCACCCGAAGTGCCAAAGCGGATGATGTTAAGAGCGGTGCTGTTGGGCTTAACCGTACGGGTTTCAAAGTCAATATTTACAAGAGCATCCAGTTCATTTAAAGCAATGTCAATATTGTCTGGCCCAATGCCGGTGGATACTACCGAAAGGCGTTGGTTGCCAATATAGCCAGTATGAGTAATAAACTCACGGTGTTGTAAACGGTGCTCTATCCTGTCAAAATAGTGGCTCACTTTTTTTACCCGGTCGGGATCGCCCACTAATATTACGGTGGGGGCTAGTTCTTCGGGCCTAAGGTCAAGGTGATAGATGGCGCCGCGGCTGTTTATAATTAGCTCCGAATTGGCAATACGATTCATGTACTCTACTTTTTTTGATGGTGGTAATACAATACTTGTGGTGGCCTGGCTATACAACTGGGCCACCAATTGGGTGGTTTATTTTAGCAGGTTAAGATCTGGCTGTGCATATTTATACACTTTAAAATATATGGTGGTTTTGGTTTGATACACACCATTGATATTAGACAGCTCGTTTACAAAATCCACGAGGTGCTCATTATCCCGGCACATTACATCTACTTCAAGGTCGTAATCGCCGGAGGTCATCGCCAAAAAACTTACTTCGGGCAATTGCATGATCGCTTGTGCCACACTTTCTTTTAATGTAGCCGGCCTTACATACACTGCTATATGGGCATAAGAGCGAAAGCCCACTTTTTCAGGATCAACCCGCCCAATAATACTAATAGTGCCATCATCAATCAGTTTATTAAAACGGGTTCTGATGGTACCAATAGATACATTTAATTTTTCGGCTATTACCGTAAAAGACATTCTGCCATCTTGCTGCAAATAAGAGAGGATGGCAAAATCTAAATCGTCTAATGTGTTGGTTGCTTTTTGCATAGGTTAGTCAGTTAAAGCAAATATGCAACTTTTACCAGGAAATTTTAACGCTTATTTTGATGAGTGATAAAATATTTTTACTTTCAGATTGAAATTTCTGCAAATTTTTTAGCCAATAAACAATAAACATGAAATACAGCGACGTAAAAAACTATATCAATGGCCAGTTTGTGCCGGCAACATCTGGTAAAAGTATCGATGTGGTATCACCGGTGGATGGAACCGTTTTGTCATCCGTACCAATGAGCGGCTATGCCGATTTGGATGCAGCAGTTGCGGCCGCACAAAAAGCTTTTCCGGCCTGGAGCCGTACACCTGTTAAAGAGCGGGTACAGGTATTTTTTAAATATAAATACTTGCTGGAGCAACACCTGCAAGAGTTGGCCTTGTTATGTAGTGAAGAAAATGGAAAAACCTATGGAGAGTCGGTTGCTGAAATTGAAAAATGTATAGAGTTAACAGAGTTTGCCACTTCGCTGCCCCAGTTAATAACGGGCGAGGTACTGGAGGTAAGCCGTGGAGTAGAATGCCGTACCGAACATGCCCCACTGGGTGTGGTGGCTTCTATTGTGCCATTTAATTTTCCGGCGATGGTACCCAACTGGACGATACCAAATGCCATTGCGCTGGGTAATTGTATGATCATAAAGCCATCCGAAAAAGTGCCGCTGAGTTGTGGCCGGCTGGCGCAATTGCTAAAAGAAGCTGGCTTGCCAGATGGGGTATTTAATATAGTACATGGCGATGTGGAAATTGTAAATGCTATTTGCGATCACCCGGGTATTGAGGCAGTTTCATTTGTAGGCTCTACCAAAGTAGCTAAAATTGTATACCAGCGTGCCACCGCCAATTTAAAAAGATGCCTGGCGCTTGGTGGTGCCAAAAATCACCTGATGGTATTGCCCGATGCCTTGCCAGCTATGACGGCCCAAAACGTAGCTGCCAGCATGAGTGGTTGTGCAGGCCAACGATGTATGGCCGCCAGCGCCATGGTAGGGGTGGGTAGTGTAGATCATATCATTGAAAAAATTTGTGAAGAAGCCCGAAAAATAATTCCCGGCGAAAACCTCGGCGCTGTTATAAATAAAGCTTCGCAGGATAGGATTGAAAAATTTATTACCGAAGCAGAAAATGCTGGTGCTAAAATTTTAGTAGATGGCCGAAATACTAAAGTGGCCGGTAAAGAAAATGGTACCTATGTTGGGCCTACGGTAATTGATTATGTTACACCGGGCATGTCGGTGGCCACAGAAGAAATTTTTGGGCCGGTAATCTCCATCATGCGTACCAATACTGTTGACGAAGCGTTGGCTATTGAAAATGCAAATCCTTATGGCAATGCTGCCAGCGTATTTACACAAAATGGCGCCATGGCACGCTATATCATCGACCGGGCCAGTGCCGGTATGATTGGTGTAAACGTTGGTGTGCCGGTACCTCGTGAGCCTTTTAGCTTTGGCGGGTGGAACGAAAGTAAATTTGGAGTGGGGGATATCACCGGTAAAAGCTCTATCGAATTTTGGACTAAATTAAAAAAGAGCACTACCAAGTGGAATGCAGAAGCTGGTGTAAACTGGATGAGTTAGTTGCCCTGCCAGCGCCCGCTTTTACCAGGCTAAAAAATACTGGCAAAAGTGGCCACAAATATTGCCAATAACCATTGCTTGTTTTAAAATAAAATCATTTATGTCTTACACTCAAACACTGCAGCCGGTAATTACCGAAGCGCAGGAAATAATTAACGATAGCCAGGATTATACCTTGTTTAGCTGGAGCAAACAAAAGGGTACCAACCCCATTGCCGTAAAACGTGCCGAAGGCGTTTACTTGTACGATTATGATGATAACCGCATCATAGATTTTTCAAGCGGATTAATAAATATGAATATCGGGCACGGCAACCAGCGCATTACCGAAGCGGTGGTAAAGCAAATGCAACAAGTAGCGTATGTAACGCCCAGCTGTGTTACAAAAGTGCGTGCCGATTTGGGTAAAAAATTGGCTGAGATTTGCCCCGGCGATTTAAACAAATCGTTTTTTACACTTTGTGGCGCTACCTCTATCGAAAATGGTATAAAGCTTGCCAGGTTATATACAGGCCGGCATAAAATACTTACCCGCTACCAATCTTATCACGGCGCTACCATGGGAGTTATATCAGCCGGCGGCGACCCACGCAAATTGCCGGTAGATGCACAGCAGGCACCAAACTTTGTACATTTTGATTTGCCCAATTTATACCGTTGGGAGTATGGCGAAGAAAATTTATTAAAAGAAGCAGTTGCATCACTAGAACGTGTAATTGCTTACGAGGGCCCAAATAATATTGCTGCTATTTTGCTGGAAGGCGAATCGGGAACATCGGGCTGTTTACAATATCCCAAAGGATATTTAAAAGCAGTAAGAGAAATAACCAATAGGTATGGCATATTAATGATAATGGACGAGGTAATGAGTGGCTTTGGCCGTACGGGCCAGTGGTTTGGTTTTCAAAACCACGGCATAGTGCCCGATATGATTGCAATGGCCAAAGGCCTTACTTGCGGCTACCTGCCTTTTGGCTGCTTGCAGGTAAGCGATAAAATTGCTGCAAGGTACGATGATGCGGTATTGCCGCTAGGCCTTACTTACTCTGCACATGCCGTTTGTTGTGCCGCAGCACTGGAAACCTTAAAAATTTATGAAGAAGATGCACTGTTAGAAAATGCCCGGGAGATGGGTAAGTATATGGAGCAGCAGGTGCAAAAGTTAAAAGACAAACACCCTTCAATCGGCGATTTTAGAAACACTGGTTTGCTGGGTTGTATAGAGCTGGTAAAAAACAGAACCACCAAAGAGCCAATGGCGCCCTTTAATGCCAAACCCGACGAAATGCTGGTGATGAATAAAGTAGCGGCTAAAATAAAAGAACTGGGTTTGTATACTTTTGTTAGGTGGAATTATATTTTTTGTGCACCGCCGCTGATTGTAACAAAAGAGCAGATAGACGAAGGGTTGGCAATTATTAGCCAGGCCATTGCCATCGCTGATGAATATGTGCATTAATTTTTTAATCAAAAACAATACAGCAGTAGCCGCCTGTTTGGGCTACTCGTTAAAAAATCCATGACTGAAAACCCAGCCATACCTGCTTCGTCTTTAATCAATGATGATTTGGCGCCCATACCGCAAAGTAAACGTACTTGGGGCACCTGGAACTATGCTGCCCTGTGGATTAGCATGAGCTTGTGTATACCTACGTATATGCTGGCCAGCTCACTCATTGGCGGAGGCATGAACTGGTGGCAGGCAATCGGTACAATTTTTTTAGGCAACTGCATTGTGCTATTGCCCATGATATTAAACGGACATGCCGGTGCCAAATATGGTATTCCTTTTCCGGTATTGGTTAGGGCTAGTTTTGGTACCAAAGGTGCCAATATACCTGCTATGCTGAGGGCCATTGTAGCCTGCGGCTGGTTTGGTATTCAAACATGGATTGGCGGAGCATCATTGTACAATATTTTAAGAGCGTGGAACCCCTCACTGGCAGAAATAGACAACAGTTCGCTGTTTCCACAGGCATTACCCATGCTTTGCTTTATTGTTTTTTGGTTGCTGAATATGCTGGTGGTTTATTGGGGGGTAGATAGCATTAAAAAACTACTGCTGTTTAAAGCATTTTTTTTACCGGTGGCCGCCCTGGCGTTGCTGTTATGGGCTATTATAGCGGCTAAGGGCTTGGGCCCCATTTTAAGTCAACCCTCAAAATTTAATACCAACGCAGATTTTTGGCGTTATTTTTTTCCTGCCCTTACGGGCATGGTAGGTTTTTGGGCCACTTTATCTTTAAATATTCCAGATTTTACCCGTTATGCTACCTCTCAAAAGGCACAGGTAAAGGGGCAGGTAATCGGCCTGCCGCCGTCTATGACATTTTTTGCTTTTGTAGGAGTAATTGTTACTTCGGCCACTGCTATTATTTATGGCCAAACAGAATGGGATATTGTAAAACTGGCCGGCCGCTTTGATAGTAAATTAATGGTAAGCTTTGCCATGCTGGGCATCATCATCTCTACATTAGCCACTAATATTGCGGCTAATATTGTAAGCCCTGCCAATGATTTTGCCAATCTTGCGCCTCAAAAAATTAGCTTTACCACGGGTGGTTATATCACCGGAATTATTGGCGTACTTATTTTTCCGTGGAAATTAATTGCCGACCCCAATGGTTATATTTTTACCTGGCTAATTGCTTACAGCAGTTTGCTGGGGCCGGTGGGTGGTATTATGATTGCCGATTATTTTTTCATCCGAAAAAAGCAATTGTTGCTGGACGAATTATACCAGGAGGATGGAGCTTATAGCTACCAAAATGGTTTTAATATCAAAGCCATTATTGCCCTGTTGCTGGGCGTACTGCCCAACCTGCCGGGTTTTTTGATCCAAATAAAATTAATCGATGCCCACACTTTTCCGCAATGGATAAGTGGGTTGTACAATTATGCCTGGTTTGTAGGCTTTGCCGTAAGTGGTTTTATTTACTACTTGCTGATGAAGCAAAAGAATTAATATTTTTAATTGCTGTATTTGTTGGTAGATGTTCCGGCAGGTGCAGCATTTATTATTTTAAATAATTAGTATGAGTGTGTTAATAAAAAATGGCCGCATTATAACGGCCGATGCAGATTATATCGCCGATATTTTTATAGAGGGCGAAACCATCCACAGCATTGGTAAAAACCTTGATATGCCTGCAGACACGGTAATTGATGCCGCTGGTAAATTGCTGTTGCCCGGCGGTATCGATCCGCATGTACATCTTGATATGCCCTTTATGGGCACTTACAGCAGCGATAATTACGAAACCGGCACCCGGGCTGCCCTGTATGGCGGTACCACCATGGTAATTGATTTTGTGTTGCAAACCCAGGGTAAATCATTGCAGCATGCGCTGGAGGCCTGGCAAGGCCGCAGCAATAATAACTGTGTGGGCGATTACAGCTTTCACATGGCCGTAACCGACTTTAATGATGATACAAAGGCAGAAATAAAAACATTTATCAACGAGTATGGCATTACCTCTTTTAAAACCTTTATGGCATACAAAGGAGCGTTGATGATAGACGACCGGCAGATGATTGGTTTGATGAACGAGGTAAAGCAGCACGGCGGGTTAATCAATGTACATGCCACCAATGGCGATATGATTGATTTTTTAGTTGCCAAACACCGGGCCGAGGGTAAGCTATCGCCCTTATACCATTACCTTTCGCAGCCAGAAATTACCGAGGCTGAGGCTAGTGGCCGTTTTGCTGATATGGCTTCGTACACTGGTTGCCCCGGCTATATTGTACACCTTACTTGCGAGGGCGCTTTAAATGCCGTACGCAATGCCACCAAAAGAAACCAGCAGCTATTTGTAGAAACCTGTATCCAGTATTTAATCATCGATGCATCCTTATACAACAGGGAGGATGGGGCCAAGTGGGTAATGAGCCCGCCGCTAAGAGAAAAAAAAGACCAGGAGACGCTTTGGGCAGGTATCAACCAGGGATTGGTGCAGGTGGTAGCCACCGATCATTGCCCTTTTATGTGGCAGCAAAAACTAATGGGTGCAGCTGATTTTAGCAAAATACCCAATGGCCACCCGGCTATTGAAAACAGGATGGAGTTGCTGTTTAGCGAAGGGGTAAACAAAGGGCGTATCTCTTTAAATAAATTTGTAGCAGTATCGGCCACCAATGCGGCTAAAATATTTGGTATGTTTCCACGCAAGGGTACCATTGCGGTGGGCAGCGATGCAGATATTGTGATAATAGACCCCAACGAAAAGCATACTATTTCTGCCGCCACACATCACATGAATGTTGATTACAGCGGGTACGAGGGTTGGGAGTGCACCGGCAAAATAAAAACCGTATTGCTCAGGGGGCAGGTGGCAGTAAATAACAACCAATGTTTGGTGCCCCGGGGTTATGGAAAATTTGTTAAACGAAGTAAGGCGGCCTCCATCATTTAGTGGTTGATGCCATACCACATGTACAAGTGAGTGACACAACGATGCTGGGTATAGTACCGCCGCAAGAAAAAAATATTTACTACTACTGGTTACAGTTAGTAGCTGAGTTAAATAACAAACACTATGGCAAGAAAAATAAAGTCTGGGCTCATCCAGTTATCGCTGCCTAAAACAGAAGGCGAGGGCAGCATTGCAGAAATTATGGAAGCCATGTTTCAAAAACATATTCCGTATATAGAAGAGGCTGGCAAACAAGGGGTGCAAATTTTGTGCTTCCAGGAAATTTTTAATACCCCTTATTTCTGCCCCGGGCAAGATGCCCGCTGGTATGCATCTGCCGAAACTGTGCCCGGCCCCACTACCAACCGATTGGCCGAATACGCCAAAAAATACAACATGGTTATCATTGTGCCCGTGTACGAAAAAGAGCAAGCCGGTGTATTGTATAATACCGCTGCGGTAATAGATGCGGATGGTACCTACTTGGGCAAGTATCGCAAAAATCATATACCCCACACCGGTGGCTTTTGGGAAAAATTTTTCTTTAAGCCCGGTAACCTCGGTTACCCAGTTTTTCAAACAAAGTATGCCAAAGTGGGCGTGTATATTTGTTACGACAGGCATTTTCCGGATGGTGCCCGTTGCCTGGGTTTAAATGGGGCCGAAATTGTATACAATCCATCGGCTACCACGGTAGGCCAATCGCAATATTTATGGAAGCTGGAGCAGCCGGCACATGCCGTTGCCAACGGCTACTTTATGGGCTGCATTAACCGGGTGGGTACCGAGGCTCCGTGGAACCTGGGCAAGTTTTATGGCACCAGTTATTTTGTAAATCCCCGTGGGCAAATATTTGCCTGCGCCAGTGAGGATAATGATGAGTTACTGGTGGCAGAGTTTGACCTGGATATGATTGACGAGGTAAGAAGCAAGTGGCAATTTTTTAGAGACCGCCGGCCCGAAACCTATCAAAAAATAACCGAGTTGTAATTTTTGTTACCAGCCAAAGTTTAGCATGGCAGCATCGTTGCGTCGCACACTTGGGCACCAGTTAAATAATCGGCAATAATTAGCGTTTATATTTTTTTAAAAGTTGGTACAGCAGTTTATTTGTATCCAACGTTTAGTTTAACCAGTACAACTTATATTATGGCTATTGCATCTAATAAATTAACGGCACAGCAATACGAGCAAAATTTTAGCGATATACATCCACCCTTTGAAACGCAGGATGCGGCATTGGTAGAAGCCAACCGTTGTTTATTTTGTTACGATGCCCCCTGCACAAAAAGCTGCCCCACCAGTATTGATGTGCCCAAGTTTATCAAGCAAATAACAACCGATAATATAAAAGGCTCTGCACATACTATTTTTAGCAGCAATATTATGGGTGCCGGCTGCAGCAAAGTATGCCCGGTAGAAAAATTATGTGAGGGTGCTTGTGTTTTTAATTTAATGCAGGAGGCTCCCATACCCATTGCCCGGCTGCAACGCTACAGTACAGAGGCGGCCATGCAACATCAATGGCAGTTATTTAAGCGTAAGCCATCCACCGGTAAAAAAGTGGCCATCGTTGGGGCTGGCCCGGCGGGCTTAAGTTGTGCACATACCCTTAGCCGGCAGGGGGTGGAGGTAAGCATTTACGAAAAAGAAAACCAGGGTGGTGGGTTAATGACGTATGGCATTGCGGCTTACAAAGTAACCCCCCAATTTTGTAAAGAAGAGGTAGATTATATAACCGCCATTGGTGGTATTACCATACACTATAATACGGCCTTGGGCAGGGATATTGAGCTGGCTGAATTGCAAGAAAAATACGATGCTGTTTACCTTGCTTTTGGCGTAGGGCTTGCCCGCCAATTGGATATACCTGGCGAAC
>JBDKJT010000172.1:0-14626 GCA_039796475.1 Bacteroidota bacterium
GCACAACTCCTCAACACTGTTTACTGTGCTACCACCGCCGGTTCATCATTCGCAAGTGTCATTTATTTTTTTATAAAAATCATGCAAGCGTTTGCATGCCTTAGTCAAACGTTTGCACAGCTGCAATGCACAGCTGTGGCTGTTTGCATAAGCATTTATTTAAAAAAATGTTGTCATCTTAGAGTTGCAATTTTACTTATCAAACCATCCAAAACTCATATTGCATGTGTACTTCAATTTTTAAAAAGTGCTTTTCGTTTTTTGTTGGCATACTGTGTTGTGCGGTTGCAGCAAAAGCACAAAAATCAATTACGGGCAAGGTTACCGACAGAGATGGCAACCCGCTTGGCAATGTAAGTGTACAGGTAAAAGGTGCTGCCAAAACTACTGCTACCGATCGCAAAGGCGATTACACTATTGCGGCAGCAGCTACCGATTCGCTGGTGTTTACCTCCGTAGGTTTTGTTACATATACTACTGGGGTAAATAATAAAGCTACGCTTGATATCAAATTATCACAGGATAATAAAGCGATGGAAGAGGTAGTGGTGGTGGGCTATGGCACCCAAAAAAAGAAAGACCTTACCGGTGCAGTGTCTTCTGTAAAAGCAAAAGACCTGGTAATAACATCCGGCCCCGAGGTGGGTAATATGCTAAAAGGCAAAGTGGCCGGCTTAACCATACGGCAAAACAGCGCCCAGCCTGGTGGCGGGCTTGATATATTGGTAAGAGGTGCCGGCTCGGTGAATGCTAGTAATGCACCTTTATTTGTGGTAGATGGTTTTCCTATTACCGAACTGCAGCAGCCAGAAAGTGGCGGCCGTTACCAGGCTGGCTCACAAAGTATTTTAAACTCATTTAACCCAAATGATATTGAATCTATTGAAGTATTAAAAGATGCCAGCGCTACTTCTATCTATGGATCCCGTGCGGCCAATGGCGTAATATTAATTACCACCAAACGTGGCAGCGAGGGTGGCCTAAAAGTACAATATGCTACCAGCTACTCCCGCCAGGTATTTAAAAATCCTTTTGATGTATTGCCTTTAAACGAGTGGATGCAGGTACGCAACGAGGCTGGCTACGAGCAATGGCTATGGGATAATAATGTAGCTCCATGGGGTACCCGTACACTGGCAGAGGCAGAGGCTAATCCCGTTAACGGGCCTTACAGAAAGCTGTATACGCAAAATGCAATCAACAATGTAGGCAGGGGCACCGATTGGTTTGAGTTGGTTACACAAGATGGTAGTACCATGCAGCACAACCTGAGCGTATCGGGTGGTACCAAAACAACCAAATACTTACTGTCTGGTAATTATTACAACCAGGATGGTATTGTAAAAAATGCCGGTTTTAAAAGATATTCTGTTAGAGCAAATATTGATCAGGAAATAAGCAAGTTTATAAAATTAGGTGTTAATTTAACTGCCAGCCGTATCGACAATCTTAATAGCCAGCTTGGGGGCGATCAGTTCGAAAACTCAGGCATCATCCGTGCGGCCATACAGCAGGGGCCACATATACAAGCAGTGGATGAAGAGGGTAATTATCCCTTAAATCCGCAGCTGGCATTGCAGCCCAACCCCTACTCGTTACTTACCATTACCGATCAGGGACGTATAGAGCGGATGCTGGGCAATATGTTTTTTGATATTACCCCAATAAAAAATCTTACCGTTCGCCTTAAAGCTGGTATGGACAGGGGCTACTCTAAAAGACAAAGCTATATACCCACTACCACGCTGCATGGTGCATTGGAGCAAGGCCGTGCCTTTATCTCCAATACCGATAAGGATGATTACCTGCTTGAAGCCACCGCCAATTACAACAAAACACTGGGCCAACAGCACCGGCTGGATGTGTTGGCTGGCGTATCGCAACAAACATTTATTAACCGCTTTAACAGCGCAGGGGCTACCGGCTTTATTACCGATGCATTTTTGTGGAATAACCTGGGCGCTGGTAGTGTGCAACTGCCTACCAACTCGGCCGGATCAAAAAATTTAATTGCCTCTTACTTTGGCAGGCTAAACTATAATTACGCTGGTAAGTACCTGTTTACTTTTACCGTACGTACCGATGGTGCCAGCGTGTTTGCTGCTAATAATAAATGGGGCACTTTTCCATCAGCAGCAATTGCATGGAATATTGCAGAAGAAGGCTTTTTTACAAATATTAAAAACACCGTATCGCAGCTAAAGCTACGAGTGAGTTATGGCCAAACGGGCAACGCCACTATTAACAGCAATGCCTTTGCAGCTTACAGTGCCTATCCGGCCTGGTTATCGGGTAGCGATGCCAGGTTAATCGGCGTGTCTTTATCAAGGCTCGAAAATCCAGACCTTAAATGGGAAACAACCACAGGCCTTAACCTGGGCTTAGATTTTACGTTGTTTAAAGGAAAAGTAGATGGCTCGATAGAAGTATACAACAACGAAATATCCGATTTGCTGGATACCAAACCGCTTAACTCATACCATGAGGTAAATACCATTATTGCCAATGTGGGCAAAACACAAAGCCGGGGCTTTGAGGTTACCATCAATACCCGTAATATCCAAACAAAAGATTTTCAGTGGAGAACAATGTTTGTAGTATCCCGCTTTAAAGATAACTGGAAAGAAAGAGCCCCAGACTGGAAGCCCGCCGTATACCAAAGTGATGATGACCCCATCAGGGCCATCTACAGCCGGGTGGCAGATGGTATTTTGCAAACAGGCGAAAAGCCACCTGCTGCACAACCTGAGCTTAAACCCGGCATGATAAAAATAAAAGACCTGGACGGATTTAAACGGGATGGTGCTGGCAACCCCGTGGTAGATGCCAATGGCCGCTTTATACGCACCGGCGCACCCGATGGATTAATTGATGATGCCGATACTAAATTAATGGGAACCGCCGATCCTAGTATGATGGCAGGCATCACCAATATTATTAACTACAAAAACTTTAGCCTCAATTTTGATTTTAATGCATTGTTTGGCCGCCGCTTTGCCGACCCCAATTATACCGCTTATGGCTTTAGCGCCTACGGTGTTTACTCCAATGGGTACAATGCCCTGCGCTCGGTAAAAAACCGCTGGACACCCACCAACCCATCCACTACACAGCCTAGCTCTTTTTGGGGTTTTTCACCCTATGGCATCGGCGATTTTTTTGTACAAGACGCATGGTTTGTAAGGCTGCAAAATGTATCGCTGGGCTACAATATTCCACGTAAAGCCATTAAAAATATATTTAGTTCGGCAAGGGTTCATTTTGATGCACAAAATCTTTTTGTGATTACACCTTACAAAGGTGTAGACCCCGAAACAGACTCTTATACCGCAGCCTATCCTTATATCCGCACATTTACACTTGGCTTAAACGTAACTTTTTAAACCAGTTTATTTTAAATATTACAGCATATGAAACGTTATAAAATAATATTACTGGCAATGGTTTGGGTGATGAATAGTTGTACCAAAGACCTTGTAACCACTGATTACTCAGAAATTAATCCCAGCATTTTTCCTAAATCAGCCTCCGATCTGGAGGCAATGGTAAACGCCTGTTACTATCCTTTAAGAGGCGCCTGGTACGATGGGCTGTTCTCTACTTCCGAAAGGGGCGTAATGTTTTTAAGCGATGCCACCACCGAAATTTTGCATGGTAAATATGGCGATCAAAACCTGGCCACTGTACACAACTTCAGGCCTACCGATAATGGCTTTACCCGCTACTACGATGATTTTTATAACAAAATCAGTCGTATGACGATGACCATCGATCAAATACAAAACTCCACCGTGGCCGACGAACTTAAAAAGAAAGCCATTGCCGAAGTACGCTGCTGCCGGGCATTATTGGCCTATACCCTGTTTGATTTATATGGCCCCATTGTAATTGCACCCGTAGAAATATTAAAAAATCCATTACAAGAAAAACCATTGGCAAGGCTTACCTCCGAAGAAATGGTAGCTTTTATAAATGCAGATGTAGAAGCCGCTGCTGCCGATTTACCAATGCCAGCTGCTGCCGACTATGGCAGGTTTAATAAGGCATTGGCAAAAATGATTGGTATTCGCCTTTTTTTACACGAAAAAAAATGGGATAAGGTAAAAGCCTTGTGCGATGAAATTATTGCGTACAACAGTTATTCGCTGGATGCAAACTATGCAGCCATGTGGGATTTAGACGGCGCCAAAGCCAGCAAAGAAGTAATATGGGCAGTGCCCTGCGATTATGCAGGCACCAGCGAAAACCAGTGGCAGCTAATGGTGTTACCCTCCAACTTTGCGCCCAAGGGCGGATGGGGCACCATATCCAGCACCTGGTGGTTTTACGATAGGTTTGAGGCCAACGATAAAAGAAAGCAAATGCTGATAGCAGAGTATACCGGCACCGATGGTATTGTGTACAACCGGGCCAACCCCGGTAATATTTTAGATTGGGGGCCAATACCTTTAAAAATAGGGCAAGATGCAGATAGAACAACCGGCTTAACCACTGTAGATATTGTAATGTACCGCTATGCAGATGTGTTGTTATCAAAGGCAGAAGCCTTGGCTAATATGGGCAGCCCCACTGCCGAAGCGATGGAATTGGTAAATACTATACGCCGCAGAGCGGGCCTGGCTGATAAGCAACTGGCAGACTACAGCTCGCTGGCTGCCTTCAACGATTTGATATTGCTGGAACGAAGCCATGAGTTTTGGTGCGAAAATGGCCAATACAGGGCCGACCTTATCCGGCATGGCAAGTTTGTTAGCCGCTGCCGGGAGGTAGAACAATCTGCATACAGCAGCGAGTACAAACAGTTGTTTCCTTTTTCTTTAAATGCAGTTAGCGAGGGCAAGGGCGCTTTTATCCAAAACCCTGGTTATAACTAAAGCCCATATCCCAAAACAGTAATAAGTGGTTAGTATGATAAAAAAACAGCTATATACCTTTATAACGATGGCAGCCATTGTATGCTGCCTGCCTGCCTGCAAAAAAAGCAAGTCGGATACCATTGTGCCTGTACCGGATGATGCAGTAACATACGAGCTATCCACAGCCATCTTTCCAAATCCTGAGCGGGGGTTTATACATACTTACCCGGTGTTTTCAGAAGGAGCCTCACTCAATGCATCGCTGCTGGCAACTTTACGATCGCAAAATGTTAGTATGGTATTGCGGTTATTTTACCTGGATGCATTTAAAGATAAAGCGCTTAGCCAGGCTCAGCTAACACTTATCCAAACAGATCTTGATAAAATACGTACGGCTGGTATTAAGGCCATCCTTCGCTTTGCCTATACAGATGATATGGCTGGTGCTGATGCACCGCTGGCAATAATACAGCAACACCTCGATCAGTTGCAACCAATATTTAATAGCAACCAGGATGTAATTGCCTTTGTACAAGCCGGCTTTATTGGTGCCTGGGGCGAATGGCACAGCTCCAGCAACGGGCTGGCTACCACCAGCAACCAGCGGGCCGTATTAAACAAATTATTAAGTGTGCTGCCCGCTGCTATTATGGTGCAAGTGCGTACACCCGGGTATAAGCAAGCTATTTTTAATACCACCACACCTGTTGATGCAGCAGTGGCTTACACTGCTGAAGCCAGTGCCCGGGTAGGGCATCACAACGATTGTTTTTTAACCGGCGGTACCGATTATGGCACGTATAATAATGTGGCAGCCGAAAAACAATACATAAGTACCGAGGCCGCTTTTGTACCCACCGGTGGCGAAACCTGCCCTCCATCTGCCGGCTACGATCCCAGCTGTAACGAAGGCCGCAACGAAATGAAATTACTAAAATGGACTTACCTCAATTTAGATTGGTACGGCCCTACCATTGCTGCCTGGAAATCTGCTGGCTGCTACAACGAGTTTCAAACAAACCTGGGCTATAGGCTTGCGTTAGTAAGCACAAAAATGGATAAGCAAGCAACGGTTAATGGTAGCATCGCTATTAATATACAAATTGCCAATAAGGGCTATGCACCCCTGTATCACCAAAAAAATACGTACCTGGTTTTTAAAAACAAGGCCACAGGGGCTTATTACGAAAAAGAACTTACGGCCGATTTGCGCCTGTGCAAACCTGCCGCTAACCTTACCATCAGCCAAAATGTAAGCCTTGGCAGCCTGCCGGCAGGTGAGTATGCCATTTACCTGCGTGTGGCAGATAAAGCACCCACTTTAAAAAACAGGATAGAGTATGCAGTGCAGTTTGCTAACACCGGTGTATGGGTAGAAGAAAATGCTGGTATGAATTATCTTAAACAAACCCTTACCATAAAATAGCCAGCCAAAAATCATTATCAAAAACAATTTAAAAGTATACAATATGAAACGCACTATCATGTACTTATTTGGCTGGATTATGCTGCTTACAACAGCTGCTTCCTGTAAAAAAGAAGATACAGGCAGCGGGCTTAAAGCAGTGTTTAGTTATGTTACAGATGGATACAAAGTAAACTTTACCAACTTTTCAAGCAATGCAAAAGAGTATATGTGGGATTTTGGCGATGGCAGCGGGCAAACATCCAGCAGCAAAGCGCCCCAGCATATTTTTACAAAAAAAGGCGATTTTTTGGTGTCGCTTACTGCCAAAAATGGTAGCGAAACAAACACGTTTATAGATACCGTATCGGTGATTGGCCCTAATATTAAAATTGATGGCGACTACTCCGATTGGCAATATGTAGAGTTTGCCCATACCAATGCAGATGGGTATGCCAGCTCAATACGGGCTATAAAAACATTTGCATCCAGCCAGGAAATAAATTTTTATATAGAAGGTACTGCGGACATGAATATGGCAATTATCGATTTGTATATTGATGCCGATAATAACCCGGCTACCGGCTTTAGTACCTGGATGTACCCTGCTGGCTCCGGTGCCGATTTTTTGTGCGAAGGTAGCCCCGTAGGCGGATGGGGAGACGTATTTGCACACAATGGCGAGCCTTCCGCATTTTCGTGGGCGCCGGTAACCTCCTTTGCCGATGCTATTTATTTTTCTCAGCTTACCACATCCGGCGGAAAAAATGCTATTGAGTTTTCTATTAAAAAAAGTGCACTGGCCGGAGCAAATAACCGTTTTGTAAATTTTTGCATCATAGAGTCTACGTCGGGGTGGGCCGAGGTAGGCAAAATTCCTGAGTCTGGCGGTAGCGCTAAATTTATAGCCATACCGCTATAGTGCCAACTGGCCCTTGTACAATTATTGGGCAGCAGTTACATCATTTTATCCAACCATTACTAGTGCAATGTGGTGCTGGCAGTAAATGCCTGTGCGGCGCTGCAGCAAAAATAATTACCTGGTGCAAGCAAATCTTATCAAACAATCAATAGCCGGTGTGCAGGAGCTAACGGCCACGCCTGGCCCGGTAAAATTGTATACCCTCACTAATAAAAAGGGTACGCAATTAACAGCTTGTAATGTGGGTGCTGCCGTAGTGTCGTTACTGGTAAAAAATAAGCAACAGCAATTGACGGATGTGGTGCTGGGCTATACAGATGCTGCTGCCTACCTGGATGATGCGTATTATATCGGCAGCGTAGTAGGCCGGTATGCCAACCGGATTTTTGGCGAAAAAGTAATGATTAATGGCAGCCCTTATTACCTTAATACCCGGCCGGGCGGCTTTCACCAGCATGGTGGCCACAGTGGGTTTAATAAAAAAATATTTACGGCTTCGCCGTTTCAGTTGCCAGATAAAACGGGCATTGTATTTAGATATACCAGCCCACACCTCGAGGAGGGTTTTCCTGGTGAGTTACAGCTGGAGGTAACCTACACCCTGGATGATAAAGATGCATGGACGGTGGAGTACAGGGCAATATCAAGCAGGGCCACCCTGGTAAATTTTACACAGCACAGTTATTTTAATTTGGCTGGCAATCCTGCCGGCACGGTAGATGATCACCTGTTATGTATAAAAGGCCAATACTACCTGCCGGTTAATCAACTGCAAGTGCCTACCGGCGAGTTGCGGCCAGTAGCCAATACTGTGTTTGATTTTTTACAGTATAAACCCATCGGTAAAGAAGTAGCAGCTGCAGATGAGCAAATACAAGTGAGTAAAGGGTACGATCATACTTTTGTGCTGGAGCGCCAGCACAGCCGGCAGCTAAAACATGCAGCCACTGTAATAGCACCAGCTACCGGCATACAACTGGATGTGCATACCACCGAGCCTGCTGTACACTTTTACAGTGGTAATTTTTTAAATAATGTGCCGGGTAAAAACGGGGTGCTGTATAATAGCCGGTCGGGCTTTTGCCTGGAAACACAGCACTTTCCCGATGCTCCTAATAATCCACATTTTCCCTCCACCATTTTAAATGCAGGCGAGCATTTTTACAGTAAAACAATCTTTAGTTTTTCAATACAGCATTAGTTTTTTTTGTATGAGCCAAACAATACTGGTAACCGGTGGCCTGGGTTATATAGGCTCACACACCGTAGTAGAGTTGATGCAGCAGGGATACCAGGTAGTAATTGCCGATAACCTAAGCAATGCACAACCATTTATAGCCAGCCGCATTGCGGCCATAACAGGTACAAAACCGGTTTGGTATAAAAAAAACTTGTGCAATATCAAGGCAGTACGCCAGCTCTTTGCCAACAATCGCATAGATGTGGTCATCCACTTTGCAGCGCATAAGTCGGTAGCCGAGTCGGTACAGCAGCCTTTAAAATATTTTAGCAATAACCTGCAATCGCTCATGAATGTGTTGCAGGTAATGCAGGAGGCGGCAGTAAAGCCCATCGTGTTTTCATCTTCGGCTACTGTATATGGTTACCCCGATGTATTACCCGTAACAGAAACAGCGCCATTTAAACCCGCCCTTAGTGCATATGCCAGCACCAAGCAAATGGGCGAAGAGCTGCTGCAAAAAATTTGTGCTGCTGGTAGTATTCAAAATATTTCGTTAAGATACTTTAACCCTGTGGGGGCACATCCATCTGGCTTAATTGGCGAGTTGCCAACGGGTATACCCAACAACCTGTTGCCCTATGTAACCCAAACGGCTGCTGGCAAATTAAAAATGCTTACCGTGTATGGCAATGATTATGATACACCCGATGGCACTTGCATCAGGGATTATATACACGTGGTGGATCTTGCCAAAGCACATGTAAAAGCTTGCAGCCGTTTGCTAAACCAGCAAGTACCTATCTCTTTCGAAGTGTTTAACATTGGTACGGGTAAAGGTACTTCGGTACTACAAATGATACAGCAATTTGAAAGGGTAACCGGCATATCTTTAAATTATAAAATTGGCAAGAGGCGATTGGGCGACGCCCCGGCAGTATATGCCGGCACAGAAAAAGCCAATACTATTTTAGGGTGGAGGGCTGCCCTGTCGTTATCCGACATGATTGCCAGTGCATGGCAATGGCAGTTGCAATTGGCAAAATAATTTGTGCTACTGCTTTTTGCCAGCAGCATATCCTTTTACTGCATAATATAAAATATAAGCATAGGCAGGCAGGGTGCATATTAAAAAAGCCTGTTGGTTGCTGCAAATTTTAGTATCCTTTAAAAAAGTATACAATAAGGGTACCAGTGCACCACCGGCAATACCCATTACCAGCAAGGCAGCCCCAGTATTGGTAAACCTGCCCAGCCCATGAATGGCCAGCGGAAAAATGGCAGGCCACATGAGGGCATTGGATAAACCCAGTAAAGCAATAAAACAAATGGCAGTATAACCGCTGCTGGCAAATACAGCCATAGTAAATACAATACCGCTAATGGCAGAAACAGCCAGGGCACGCTGTTGGGAAACATACGCAGGAATAGCAATGATGCCAATAATATAACCCACCAGCATACAGCAAAGTGTAAAGGTGGTAAAGTACTTTGTTTCATCCAGGGGCATACCCAACTCACGGCCATAAGCACCTATGGCATCGCCTGCCAGTACCTCTGCACCCACATATAAAAATAAGCAAAGCACACCCAACAAAAGATGCCGGTATTGCAATACACTTTTTTTAACAGGTGTTAGATCACCGGCATTTTTTGCTTCGGTATCCACATCAATTTCTGGCAGCAGTGATCGTTTAATCATTACCGCCAGCAATACCAGTACCAGTGCCATAATCATATACGGTGTTATTACCCGGGCAGCCAGCTGGCCTAACAATGCTTCTTTTTGCAATACATCGGTTGTGTTGTTTACCCGGGCCTCCAGGCTGCTGGCGTTTTTTAGTACCAACGCACCCAATATTAACGGGCTTAGCATGCCAGCTACTTTATTACAAATACCCATGATGCTAATACGTTTGGCTGCACTTTCAATAGGGCCAGCTATACTTATGTATGGATTAGAAGCTGTTTGCAACAATGCCAGCCCCATACCCTGTACAAATAAACCTGTAAGAAACAATGGAAAACTACGGGTGCTGGCAGCAGGTACAAATATCAGCGAGCCGGCAGCCATTATCAGCAACCCCAACGCCATCCCATTTTTAAAACCTGTTTTTTTAAGAATTACCGATGAGGGTAAGGCTAAAAAAAAGTAAGCCATGTAAAAGGCAAACGTTACAAAAAAAGCCTGTACATCATTTTTTAGCTGGCAAGCCAATTTTAAAAACGGAATTAAAGTGCCGTTAAGCCAGGTTACAAAACCAAACACAAAAAATAAAATACCGATAATAATAATGGGATAGCGGTTGTTTTGTTTTGCTTGCATAACAGTTATTTGTATGATTTAAAATGAAAATACAATTTGTATACATGCAAAACCCGGCTGCATATATGTCAAACGCTTGCATGAAATGCTTTGTGCGCAAGCGTTTGCGCCAATTGTAATTTTAGCAAGCGTTTGCGTACAAAAGTTATTGGCAGGTTAATTATGTTTGGGCTACAAAATCAATGATTGCAATATGACACATACCAGCAACCGAAGAAGTTTTATTAGAGACGCTGCCATGGCCAGCGCAGGCTTTATGTTTTTGCCGCAGGCTACCAAAGCTTTTTTTACGGTTAAAAAAAATCGGGTACGCATTGGCATGATTGCCGTGGGCATGCGTGGGCAAACACACCTGGAAGAAATGCTAAAAAGAGCTGATGTGGATGTGGTGGCAATGGCCGACCCCGACAAAATGATGATGGCCGAAGCCCAGGCCCTGGTGAAAAAATTTGGTAAAAAAGCACCGGCAGCGTATACCAACGGTCCACTGGATTACCAAAACCTGCTAAAGCGTGACGATATAGATGCGGTAATTGTTTCATCGCCCTGGGAGTGGCACCTGCCACAAGGCGTGGATGCAATGAATGCAGGTAAAATTGTAGGAATGGAAGTATGTGGTGCTGTAAAGCTGCAGGATTGCTGGGATTTTGTAAACACACACGAAAAAACAAATGTGCCCATTATGCCGCTTGAAAATGTGTGTTACCGAAGGGATATTATGGCCGTACACCACATGGTGCAAAAAGGCCTGTTTGGAGAGCTGCTGCATTTACAGGGCGGCTACCAACACGATTTGCGGGGAGTGTTATTTAACGATGGGGTTACGCCTTACAATAGTGGGGCAGAGTTTGGTGCCAAAGGCTTTAGCGAAGCCAAATGGCGTACCCAGCATTATGTAGACCGTAACGGCGAAAACTACCCCACCCATAGCCTGGGCCCTGTGGCAACGATGATAGACCTTAACCGGGGTAACCTGTTAACCGCATTGTCGTCGGTTGCAACAAAATCCCGGGGGTTAAACCGGTATATAAAAAACCATCCTAAAGGTGGCGCCCAACACCCCAATGCTACCATTGCTTTTAAGCAGGGAGATGTGGTAACCACCCAATTGCAAACGGCCAATGGTGAAACCATTGTGCTCACATTGGATACCTCATCGCCCCGGCCTTACAACCTTGGTTTTAGAGTACAGGGTACCAATGGTATCTGGCAAGATCATCATGCTGGCGAATTTGATAAAGGCATGCTGCATTTTGAAGATAAAAGCCCACAGCATAGATGGGAAAATCCAGAAAAATATATGCAGCAATACGATCATCCCTTATGGAAGAAATATGAGGCGGATGCGGCTAACTCAGGCCACGGGGGTATGGATTTTTTTGTAGACAATGCCTTTATTGAATGTATTAAAAGGGATGCTGCTTACCCACTGGATGTATACGATTTGGCTACCTGGTATGCCATTACACCACTTAGCGAACAATCCATAGCAGCAGGAGGCGCCCTGCAGGCAATACCCGACTTTACCCGGGGTGCATGGAAAACAAGAAAGCCAATTTTTGGCCTTGGTAACGAGTATTAATACCCCAGCTAAGAGGCCATACAAAAACCTTAATAATAGCAAGCGTTGTAGTTAAGTACGCAGTGCCGGTATGTCTATACTGGCAACTTTTAAAAAATCACCCTTGCTTTAACTCCTGTGTAACTGCCGGCATGGGTAGTGTGTTGCTGCTTTTTCTTTTGATTATTATTTGCAGTACAAGTGTGCGACGCAACCGCAGCTGATGGCAGCAATATGCCTGTAATAAAATAAAAAATATGCTAACAGAAACACTATCACTCCACAAAACCATCTCGTTTGAAAAAATACCCACCCAAATTTTTTTTACCGAAGATGAAGCCTGCCTTGCGGTAGCTGAGGCAATGGCGGCACTTATACAACAACGCAACCAAAATGGCGAAAACACTGTGCTGGGCCTGGCTACCGGCGCTACGCCTAAAAAAGTGTATGCGGCACTAGTAGCTATGCATAAAAAGGGATTGAGTTTTAAAAATGTGGTGGTTTTTAACCTGGATGAGTATTACCCGATGCAGCCAGATGCCTTGCAAAGCTATCAGCAATTTATGCAAGAAAACCTTTTTAGCCAGGTGGATATTGATACAGCTAATTGCTTTATACCGGGTGGCAATGTACCACTACCAATGCTAAAGCAGCATTGTGATGATTACGAAAAAAAGATAGCGGCATATGGTGGCATAGATTTTCAGCTGCTGGGTATTGGCCGCAACGGGCATATTGGTTTTAACGAGCCGGGTAGCCATATTAATTCAACCACCCGGCTTATAACCCTCGATCATTTAACCAGGTTTGATGCTGCATACGATTTTGGTCAACTGGCAAATGTGCCACGTAAGGCGGTTACCATGGGCATTGGCACCATACTTAGGGCAAAACGCATTGTACTGCTGGCTTTTGGCGAACGAAAAGCAGCAATTGTAAAACAGGCGGTAGAGGGCCCTGTAACAGAATTTGTACCGGCCAGTTATTTACAAGGCCATCCGCAGGCAGAATTGATACTGGACGAAACGGCTGCTGCAGCGCTTACCCGTTTTAAAACACCCTGGCTTACCGATTATGTACAGTGGACAAATGCGATGATAAAAAAAGCGGTAACTCACTTAGCCCTTGCATTGGGTAAGCCAATATTAAAACTTACCAATAACGATTATAATCAAAATGGGTTAAGCGATTTGCTGGCATTGCATGGGCAGGCCTACGAAATAAATATTGAAGTTTTTAATCAACTGCAACGCACCATTACTGGCTGGCCGGGTGGTAAGCCGGGTGCAGATGATACTTACCGGCCAGAGCGGGCATGGCCCCAAAAAAAGAAAGTACTTATTTTTAGTCCACACCCGGATGATGATATTATTAGCATGGGCGGCACTTTTATGCGGCTGGTGCAACAGGGGCATGAGGTGCATGTAGCCTACCAAACCAGTGGCAATATTGCTGTGGCTGATGATGAGGCATTGCGGTTTATTGAATTTGTAAAAGATTATAACCAGCAGTTTGGCATATGCAGCCCCGAAGCAGCAAAAATTTACGAAGAGGCACAAGCGTTTTTAAAAATAAAGAAAAGCGGCCAAAAAGATACCGATGCCCTGCGGCAGGTAAAGGGCATCATACGGCGGGGAGAGGCTAAAAATACTTGCCGCTACGTGGGTGTACAGCCACAGCATATCCATTTTTTAAACCTGCCTTTTTACGAAACAGGGCTAGTAGAAAAAAGCCCGGTTGGAGAGGCTGATTTTACAATCATAACAAGCCTTATTAAAACCATACAACCACAACAAATATATGCTGCTGGTGATTTGGCCGACCCTCATGGCACTCATAAAGTTTGCCTGGATGCTGTGCTGGAGGCCGTTAAAAGACTAAAGCATGCGCCTTTTATGGCCGATTGCTGGCTATGGTTATATAAGGGGGCCTGGGCCGAGTGGGATATAGATTTGATAGAAATGGCTGTACCAATGAGCCCCGGGCAGGTGTTGCAAAAACGTACCGGTATTTTTAAACATCAAAGCCAAAAAGATGGAGTGGTTTTTCAGGGTACAGATAGCCGGGAGTTTTGGCAGCGTGCAGAAGACCGTAACCGGGCTACGGCAGAATTGTATAACAAGCTGGGCCTGGCCGAGTATTCGGCCATGGAAGCTTTTGTAAGATGGAAGTTTTAGTTTTAGTAATAAGCAGTTTTGTTAAAGGCATCACCCCGGTGGTGCTTTTTTTTATGCCGGTTGTGGTAATGCCTGCCTGCTAACATACAAAAGCCTGCTACCGGGTGTAAAGCGGCAGCAGGCTTTGCCCGGTATGCAGCAACTTACCTGGCAAGTAATTGAAACAACTCTTTATCTAATTGGGGTTTTACCTGGCATT
>JBDKJT010000173.1:0-14469 GCA_039796475.1 Bacteroidota bacterium
AATATGCCTGGTTAATCAAACTCACGCTGTGCAAGCATGCTATGCCCGTTGCCCACATGCCGGTGGCAATTTTGCAGATGGCTATATAGATGCAATGGGTAATTTGGTATGCCCGCTGCACCGGTATAAGTTTAATACACAGACAGGCAAAAACGTTAGTGGAGAGGGTTATTTTTTAAAAACTTACCCGGTACAAGTAAGGGATAATGGGGTTTATATAGGCATAGAGCAGAATAACTTTTTAAACTGGCTGAAATAATTCCCTATTTTTTTTGTTGAAAACCTAAAATGCCTATTTTTGCAACCCATTTGGGAAATTCCTCCTTAGCTCAGTTGGTTAGAGCATCTGACTGTTAATCAGAGGGTCGCTGGTTCAAGTCCAGCAGGGGGAGCAAAAAGGCTGCAGAAATGCAGCCTTTTTTGTTTGTATAATTTTGCACATCTAACGGTTGTTTTGTAAACTATCTAACTGCTGAGGGCTCATCAGCCGCCTTTTTTTAAAATCGTACGAGGCATTTAAAATATACTGGTAAAACTCTACCAGGCTGCTGTTTTGTGTAAATTCAAAATCGGGCCGGTATTCGGTAATAAACTGGTCAAGTTGCTTGCCTTGCAATCCTGTAATGCGCCGTACCGTATTTTTATTAAAACGATAATTAATGTAATTCTCTTGCTCCTGCTCAACCAGCCTTTCCTGCAGTTTTCTTAATTGCTTATTTCTTTTAAACCTAAAAATGTTAATGAGCTCATTGATATCCATCCCGGCTGCACCAGTATAGCTATCTGTATTGGTTCTTACAGTTGGTTTGGAGTAATTAAAGTATTTGGCATAGTGATCCCGGTTTTCTAAAGAATCTTGCCGGTAGTTTTTTGAATAAACCTTTACCTCTTTTAGCGTTTTAAATTTTTCTGTAACCCTTACATGCAGCGATAGCTCAAAATTGCCAATATTGGGTATTTGCTTAACAGCAAAACGGGCGGTAGGCTTACCCTGGTAAATAAAAGTAAGCGAATCTTTATCGGTAGTAACAATGGTATAATGCCCCAGCGAATCTGTTAGGGCCACGGTACCATTAGTACTTTTTACAGTAACATCTTTTACCGGGATGGTTTTGGTAGAATCAAGCACTGTGCCATTAATGGTAAGCTGCCCCATAGCGGAAATGCAGGATAACATTAAAAAAGCAGCCAGCAGGTATATTTTATTAATACAATACAAAAGCTAAAGATATATCAAGGCAATATTAGGCAACAAAACGTAGTAAACAGTTAAGCATTGCTATTTTTAACGGCCTTTTGGCCTTTTAATATTTGCTCCACCACTAACGGAAAATGAGTATGCTCCAGCTGGTGTACCTTTTCAGCAAGGGTTAATGCGGTATCTTCAGCCGTAACGGCACAGCGCTCTTGTAAAATAACAGCACCATGATCGTACAATTCATCCACGTAATGGATGGTAATACCCGACTCTTTTTCTCCGGCATCTATTACAGCCTGGTGTACAAATTGTCCATACATACCCTTGCCGCCATATTTGGGCAACAAAGCCGGGTGTATATTAATTATTTTGCCGGGGTAAGCATTAATAAGGCCGGCAGGTATTTTCCATAAAAAACCTGCTAATACAATTAGGTCGGGTTTGTATTGATTTAAAATAGGCAGGTAATGATCTCCTCTAAAAAACTGCTCTTTCTCTATGATAAGGCTGGGTATATTTTCTTTTGCGGCGATAGATAAAACGCCGGCTCCGGGCTTATTGCATACTATCAGCGATACAGATACCGACTGGTTGCTTCTAAAATGATCAATAATTTTTTGTGCATTGCTTCCAGCTCCACTGGCAAAAAGGATAATAGAAGCAGGCTGTTGTTTGTTACGGTTAAGCTTGGCCCAAATACGGGTAAGATAGTTTTTAAAAAAGTAGTATTGCCCAAATGGAATGCTGATTAGTAAAACGCAAAAGGGCCAAATCAACGTCATTACAGCTATATAGGCAAACAACCAAAGCGATCCCCGGTCAATTTCTAAAAGGCTCAGTAATTTTCTGCCCAGGTATCCACAAAGGCTGCCGCCAAGGGCAAAAGTGCAAATAATTAATACCAGGCTAATCGTATTTACCTTCCAGCGCTTTTTTAATTGCTCCAACATTTAACAAAAATGAACTAAAATTCTTAATAATTCCATTACACCCTAAAGAAAACAACCATAATCTGTTCTGTTTACAAAAACATGACAAAGGGCTCAATAATCGTTTAACAATCGGCTGAAAATCAGGCTGGATAAGGAAAAAATTTTTTTAGAAATGTTGATATTATGTCAATATCCTGACTTATTTTTGCAGCCATTGAAGAATATTCTTCCACCAACGCACCTAACTTAGTGTATGAGTCTCTATAGAAAAATCATTAACACTTTTCTTGCAAGTGTATTACTGACTTCCCTTATATTATTGTCTGGTAACAGTTATGCGGCAGATGGAGAGGCTTTGTATAAAGCTAATTGTGCCAACTGTCACAAGCCCGATGAGGATTATACAGGCCCGGCCTTAAAAGGCGCCCGTAAAAGGGCACCCAATCCAGATTGGTCTATCAAATGGGTAAATAATGTAAATTCTATGTTAGAAACCGATGCTTATGCCAAAGGATTATTGGCAAAGTATGGTTCTAAAATGACGCAGTTTAACTTGGCTGAAGCAGATATTAAAGCCATTTTAGATTGGGCTGATGCTTATACACCCCCTGCAAAAACCACTACCACAGATAATGGTAAGCCTGCCGAAGACAACTCCTTATTATTTGGTATACTTACCCTGATATTGGCCGTTATTGCATTTATTTTATTGCAAGTAAATAGCAGCCTGCGTAAATTATCTGACGAAAAAGAAGGTATTTTAAGAGCCGAACCAGTGCCTTTTTACCGCAATAAATCTTACCTGATGCTGGGTGTACTAGCACTGTTTTGCTTCGGTGGTTATATGACGATTAATGGGGCAATTGGCTTGGGAAGAATGAAAAATTATCAGCCAGAACAACCAATTTACTATTCTCATAAAGTGCACGCCGGCGTAAATCAAATTAACTGTTTGTATTGCCACAATGGCGCCTGGGATAGCAAGTACTCAAATATCCCCTCAGTAAATGTTTGTATGAACTGCCATATGGCCGTTAAAGAATACAAGGGTGATGCAATCTTTAAAGAAGATGGCAGCCAGGTAAATGGTACAGCCGAAATACAAAAATTGTACAGCTATGCCGGATGGAACCCAGATACTAAAAAATATGATAAGCCTGGCAAGCCAATTGAATGGGTTAAAATACACAACCTGCCCGACCATGTATACTTTAACCACAGCCAACACGTACAGGTAGGTAAACAACAATGCCAAACCTGCCATGGACCCATACAGGAAATGGGCGAAGTATACCAGTTTAGCGATCTTAGCATGGGTTGGTGTATCAATTGCCACAGAGAAACAAAGGTTAACTTTTATAATAAAGAAACCGGCGAAGGCAATAAGTTTTACAGTATTTACGAAAAGTTCCACAACGATATCAAAGCGGGCAAAATGGATAGTGTAACTGTAGAAAAGATTGGCGGTACAGAATGTCAAAAATGTCACTACTAAGCCAGGATTCCTGTAAGGGAATTCGGTTGGCTGTTCTTAAATATATTATCATCACTAATCAAATAGTCCGTGTAAACGGATTGGGATAACATGGCAAAAAAATACTGGCAAAGTTTCGGAGAATTAAATCAAACGAGTGCTCATCAGCAATCGTCTGAAAATGAATTTAAGGAAGAATTGTTGCCCTTGGCCGACCTGGATGATAAAGGGTTGGCAGATGCAAAAGCGCCCCGAAGAGATTTCTTAAAGTATTTAGGCTTTAGTACTGCTGCAGCCACACTGGCCGCCAGTTGCGATATGCCGGTACGTAAGGCGGTGCCGTTTTTGCAAAAACCCGATAATGTTATTCCGGGTGTGGCCAACTATTATGCCTCTACTTATATCAACGAAGGAGATGCAGTGCCGGTAATTGTAAAACAGCGTGATGGTCGCCCCATTAAAATTGAGGGCAACGATCAATCTGCCCTTACCAATGGTGGTACCAGTGCACAAGTGCAAGCATCTGTTTTAGATTTATACGATACTGCCAGGGTAAAATATCCCCTGCAAAATGATGGCAAAGCATTTAAAGAGGTTTCTACTTTTGATGCTTTTGATAAAATGGTAGCTGAAAAAATGGCCGCATTAGGCGGCAAGCCGGTAGTGCTGTTAACATCTACCATCAACTCACCATCCACTACCCAGGTAATCGAAACATTTTTAGCAAAATATCCCGGCAGCCGTCACGTACAATACGATGCGGTTAGCTATAGCGGTATGTTGCTGGCTAACCAGGCTTGTTATGGTAAAAAAGCCATCCCATCTTATCATTTTGATAAAGCAAAAGTAATTGTAAGCTTAAGTGCCGATTTTTTAGGCACTTGGTTAAGCCCTGTTGAGTTTTCAAGCCAATACGCTGTAAACAGAAAAATTTCAGGCGAAAAACCTGAGATGAGCCGTCATATCCAATTTGAAAGTTCATTAAGCCTTACCGGTAGTAATGCCGATGACCGTATTATTCACAAACCATCCGAAAAAGCTGCAGTAGCATTGGCTTTATTGGCAAAATTGGGTGGCGCTGTAACAGCACCGGCTATTGCAGATGCAGCACTTAAAAGTGGAATTGATCTGGCTGCGGCACAACTAAGCGCTCACAAAGGCGCTGCACTAGTAGTTTGTGGCAGCAACGATGTAAACCTGCAGGTAGTAGTAAATGCCATCAACGAGCTAATAGGCGCTAATGGTACTACCATTAATTGGGCGGCAACCTCTAACTACCGCCAGGGTGTAGATGCTGATTTTGTAACACTGGTAAACGACCTTAATGCAGGCAATGTAGGTGCATTACTCGTATATGCCACCAACCCTGCTTACACTTATCGTGAAAGCAAAAAATTTATTGATGGATTAAAGAAAGTACCACTATCAGTATCCTTCAATGCCTATCTTAACGAAACAGCAGAACACTGTAAATATATTTTGCCGGCACACCACTGGCTCGAAAGCTGGGGAGATGCTGAACCAAAATCAGGCTATATCAGCATGATACAGCCTTTGATTAATCCGTTATTTAAAACCAGGGCTTTCCAAACCTCTTTATTAAAATGGAGTGGAAGTACTGATGATTACGAAACCTATTTTAAAAACTACTGGACCACCAAACTGGGCGGTACAGATGCTTACAATACAGCACTGCAAAATGGTGTGATAGAAACACCGGTAGCAGCAGCAAGCGCCAGCTTTAACAGCGCAGCAGTAGCAGATGCTGCTGGCAAAGCACAAGCAGGCACAAAACCTGGTAAATACGAGGTGGTATTGTATCAAAAAGTAGGTGCCGGTAACGGTAACCAGGCCAACAATCCATGGTTACAGGAGTTACCCGATCCCATCTCTAAAGTAACCTGGGATAACTATGCAATGGTAAGCCCGGCATTTGCCAAAGAGGTACTGGATATTGATATTTTAAATAACCAGCGCCAGGGCGACCGCTACGAAGTAGAGCCAGAAAAGCCCGTAATTAAAATAAAGGCAAATAATGTAGAGGTAGAATTACCCGTACTAATTATACCCGGTATACAGGCAAATACCATCGCAATAGCTGTTGGTTATGGAAGACAAAGTGCCGATAAAGAAAAAACTGCAGAATACATTGGTTTAACAGCCAACGGCGCAGGTGTAAACGTATACCCATTAGTAGGCTTTGATGGTACCAGCCTAAGGTATACTGCTGCCGCAGAAATAAGCAAACTCGATAAAACATACCCGCTGGCGCAAACACAGGTGCATGGTTCGTCTGAAAGTCGCCCGGTAGTGTACGAAACCAACCTTAAAACCTATGTTGCTAACCCTAAGCAAGTGCTGGCAGAAGCCACCCACGAAAGGGAGATGCTAACAGAGGCTTCAGGCGGCAAAGATTTTAGGAAAGATGCTACCATTTACCCAGACTTTGTAAAGCCAGGTGTAAAATGGGGTATGAGTATAGACTTAAACACTTGTACTGGTTGTAGTGCATGTGTAGTAGCATGTACAGCCGAAAACAATGTTTCGGTGGTAGGTAAAACACAAGTATTAAGGGCACATGAAATGCACTGGTTACGCATCGACAGGTATTTTACCGGCGATATCAGCAACCCTGATGTGGTATTTCAGCCAATGATGTGCCAGCATTGCGATAATGCACCTTGCGAAAACGTATGCCCGGTGGCAGCTACCAACCACAGCAGCGAAGGGTTAAACCAAATGACCTACAATCGTTGTATCGGTACAAGGTATTGCGCCAACAACTGTCCGTTTAAAGTACGTCGTTTTAACTGGTTAGACTATAATGGATCGGATAGTTTTGCAGATAATCAAAACGACCTGATGGGGTCTGACCTGAACGATGTAACCACCCAAATGAACGATGAGTTAACCCGTATGGTACTTAACCCGGATGTAACCGTAAGGGCAAGAGGTGTAATAGAAAAATGTTCGTTCTGCGTACAGCGTTTGCAAGAAAATAAATTAAAAGCCAAAAAAGCAGAAGACCCAAGTTTGGTAAGTACTGTAAAAACGGCTTGTATGCAAGCTTGTCCTACACATGCCATCAGCTTTGGTAACGTAAATGATAAGCAAAGTGAAGTATATAAAATAAGAAATGTAGAGCAAACGCATCGTAATTTTTATGTATTGGAGCAACTGCACGTATTGCCCAATGTAAGCTATCTGGCCAAAGTAAAAAATACCGACCGCCATGTAACCAATGAAAAAGAAGAGCATGAAGCAGGCGAACATAAAGAAGCAGGCCATACAGCAGAAAAGGCACATGCTTAAACTTTTGTAATAACGGGCAACGAAAATAAGGCTGTAAATAAGTTAAAATAAAAGCTCACAGCTCACCGCTGATGGCTAAAAGCTTAAAAAAATATGTCATTATTAAAGTACGAATCACAGATCAGGGAACCTTTGGTGGATGGTAATAAAGATTATCACCAGGTAACCGAGGATATTTTACGTCCCATAGAGACGAAGCCAAGCCGCTTATGGTATATTGGTTTCTACATCAGTGTGGCACTGCTGCTGTTTGGTGTGTACAGTGTTTACAGGGAGGTAGCGTATGGTATTGGGCAGTGGAACCTTAATAAAACGATTGGATGGGGTTGGGATATTACCAACTTTGTATGGTGGGTAGGTATTGGTCATGCCGGTACATTAATCTCTGCCATCTTGTTGCTGTTTCGCCAGGGATGGAGAACAGGTGTAAACAGGGCTGCTGAGGCGATGACAATTTTTGCCGTAATGTGTGCAGGCCAGTTCCCCATATTTCACATGGGCCGTGTGTGGATGGCGTTTTTTGTATTACCTTACCCCAATACCCGTGGGCCACTGTGGGTAAACTTTAACTCACCATTGTTGTGGGACGTATTTGCCATTTCTACTTATTTTACGGTATCATTATTATTTTGGTACTCAGGTTTACTGCCAGATTTTGCTACGGTAAGAGACAGGGCTAAAACAAAATTGCGTAAATTATTATACGGTGTAGCAGCTTTTGGATGGACAGGCAGCACCAAGCATTGGCAGCGTCACGAAAGTTTATCGCTGGTTTTGGCAGGGTTAAGTACGCCACTGGTATTATCAGTACATACCATCGTATCATTCGACTTTGCCACCTCGGTAATGCCCGGCTGGCACACTACTATCTTCCCTCCTTATTTTGTGGCAGGTGCCATCTTTTCTGGGTTTGCCATGGTGCAAACGCTGATGATTATCCTGCGTAAAGTATACTCACTACAAGATTATATTACCCTGGGCCATATTGAGGCGATGAATAAGGTAATTGTATTAACAGGCTCAATAGTAGGTATTGCTTACATTACCGAGTTGTTTATTGCATGGTACGGCCAAAACCCTTACGAGTGGTATGTATTTAAAGAAAACAGGGCCAATATATTTAGTCCTTATGGATGGAGCTATTGGTTAATGATGTTTTGTAACGTAGTGTCGCCGCAAATGTTTTGGTTTAAAAAGTTAAGGCGCAATATCGAGTTCACCTTCTTTATGAGCATCATTGTAAACATTGGTATGTGGTACGAGCGCTTTGTAATTATTGTAACCTCTACATACAGAGATTACCTGCCATCATCCTGGAGTACTTATTACAGCCCTACGGTGTACGAAATCGGTTTTTACCTCGGTACGTTTGGCCTGTTCTTTACTTGCTTCTTCCTGTTTGCAAAATACTTCCCGGTTATTGCAGTGGCAGAGATAAAGAGCATCTTAAAAACAAGTGGTGAAAACTACAAGCGCAAAATGACCGATATAGAAAAGGCAGATGCAGAAAAGTTTTATGTAGAGGAAGTAGAACATGCCCACTAATAGTTTTGAAAGTTGAATTTTAAATTTTGAATTTATCAATATGGCTGGAGGAATTAAAAAATTTGTAGTTGGTTGTTTCAATGATGAAGCAGTACTGTTTCCGGCAGTAAAAAAAGTACGTCGTGCTGGTTATAAAATCCACGACGTATATACACCGTTTCCGGTGCATGGGTTAGATCATGCACTTGGTTTAAGAGAAACGAGCTTGCACACAGCAGGTTTCATCTATGCCATTACGGGTACAACCACCGCACTTACCTGCATAAGCTGGATTTTTACAAAAGATTGGCCGTTAAATATTGGCGGCAAACCCAATTTTGCGTTGCCAGCCTGGATACCCATTACGTTTGAATTAACGGTACTATTTGCAGCAGTAGGTATGGTACTTACATTTTGTTATTTGTGCCAGTTATCACCTTTTATAAAAAAGCACCATTTTCATCCGAGGGCTACCGACGATTTGTTTGTAATGGCAATTGAGTGCACCGATAAAACCAACGATGCAGAGGTACAGGCTTTTTTACAAAATGCCGGTGCTACAGAAATTAATGTACAACATGCCGAAACTGGCTGGTGGCTGGGCAGGTACGATCGGGAGCAAAAACTGTACAGGGAAACAGAAAAAGGATACTAAAAATTATTAAACCAGCCCGCTGTAAAGCAGGCAGATAAATTGATACATGAAAAGGATCAACTTTTTAACATTAGCCGCGGTAGTTGCTGTTTTTATCAGCAGTTGCAAAGGTAAAACAGAGCCCGGTAAAATATATATGCCGGATATGGCTTACAGCCGTGCTGTGGAAACCTATGCACAAATGGATTCAACCCGCTTTACTACAGATATTAGCGACCTGGGAGATAAGATTTACTACAACGCAAAGCCGGTAAACGGCACCGTTCAAAAAGGTGAACTTTTTGCCTATACACTGCCCAACGACTCTGCAGGCTATGCTTTAAGTGCACAAGTTAAAAATCCTTTACCTGCCTTAGCCGGAAAAGACAGTGCAGAGGCAGCCAGGCTTTTTAATATTTATTGCGCTATTTGTCATGGCGAAGATGGTAAGGCAAATGGTCCGTTAGCCACATCGGGTAAAATTGGCGGCGTTGCCAACCTGGCATTAGATCAATACGTACAAATGGCCGATGGTACCATGTATCACTCCATCTTGTACGGAAAAAATAATATGGGTAGCTATGCCTCTCAATTGAGCAGAAAACAACGCTGGCAATTGGTACAGTATATACGTACACTGCAACCTAAGCCAGCTACGGGTGCTGTTACAGCAGCAGCCACCACAACAGACAGTACCGCAGCAAAAGGAAAATAATAAAAGCATTCACTCAAAATACCGATTAGATGAACCATTCATTTGAATTACCAGGCAGTTATAAAAAGTGGACAATGGGCCTTATTGTGGCTGGTATCATTGCATTGCTTTACGGGCTGATTATGTATCATCCTTTCTCACATGGTGGCCATGGAGAAGATGCCAGCAGCACCCGTTTTTGGGCGGTGTTATTGCAAAACTGTACATTTTGGCTACTGGTTGTAAATGCCAGTATGTTTTTTATAGGCGTTACCACCCTGGCAATGGGCGGATGGCAGGTGGCATTAAGGCGTGTGCCAGAAGCTATCTCCAGTGTAGTACCCGTTTTAGGAATTATTTGCTTTATCATATTAATGGCAATTGTATGGGGCGGAAGACACGATATTTACCACTGGGTAGATGCTGAAGCAGTAGCCAAAGACAAAATATTAAATGGTAAAAAAGGTTTTTTAAACCCCGTGTTTTTTACTGTATATAGTGCCATTACCATTTTATTGTGGTGGTTTTTAGGTAAAAAAATGCGCCAGCTAAGTTTAGAGAGTGATAGCGCTGGTAAAATGGATTACGAAACAGGCGACAGGTGGATTAAAAAGAATATCATATACGCCGCCCTGTTTATTGTAGTGTTTGGCTTATCTGTAGGTTCGGTTATTCCCTGGCTGTGGTTGATGAGTATAGATGCACATTGGTACAGCACCATGTATAGCTGGTATACCTTTGCAAGCACATTTGTATCGGGTATGTCGCTGGTAGCGCTGTACATTGTTTTTCTTAAAAACAGGGGTCAATTAGAGTATGTTACAGATGAGCATGTGCATGATATTGGTAAGTTTATGTTTGCTTTTTCGGTGTTTTGGACCTACCTGTGGTTCTCTCAATACATGCTGATTTGGTATGCAAATATGCCAGAAGAAACCGGCTACTACAAAATAAGGGTGCAAGGCCCGTACAGGGGTATCTTCTTCCTCAACCTGATATTAAATTTTGTGTGCCCGTTATTGATTTTGATGAAAAAAAGCTCTAAAAGAAACTACACGCTGTTAACTTTTATGGCCATCCTCATCATCTTTGGGCACTGGATAGATTTTTGGCAAATGGTAATGCCCGGAGCTTTAAAAGACAAAGCCGAGTTAATGCCTTTTGAGTTTGGTATTGCCGCACTATTTATAGGCATTATTATGTGGAGGGTAGGTGCTTACTTAACCAGCCATCCATTAACAGCAAAAAATCATCCTTTCTTAAAAGAAAGTATGATACACCATACCTAAACAGTAAGCAGGGTATTAGCAATAGCAGCCTGTACCCAAAAACGATACTGTTTAAACAACAAATTATAATTAAAACTGCAGTAAATAATTTTACATCATGACTGAGATACTGTTGATAGCAATTGTTGTAATGATCTTTGTAGTCATCTTCCAGATTGCCAAAGCCAGTGAATATGTAAGTGTATTAAAAGGCGAAGAAAAGGCCCGTAAACAAAACAACAAGATCAACGCCTTTATGCTGATATCCTTTTTGGTACTGGGATTGATTGGCGTTTGGTGGTGTAACGATTTGTACTACGGTAAAACATTGTTTCCCCAGGGTGCTGCCTCAGAAATGGGCGAAAAAATCGACTTAATGCTCTTTATTACAATAGGAGTTACCGGCACTGTTTTTCTTATTACTCAAGTATTGCTTTTTTGGTTTGCCTACAAATACCAGGAAAGAGATGACCGTAAAGCCTTTTACTTTCCTCACAACACCAAGCTGGAGCTGATATGGACAACTGTACCTGCAATTTTTCTTACTGTGCTGGTAGTGTTTGGATTGAAATATTGGTTTAAAATGACGGGTGAAGCACCTAAAGATTCAATAGTAGTAGAAGTAACAGGCCACCAGTTTGGCTGGGAGTTTCGCTACCCGGGCAGCGATAAAATTTTAGGGCGTAAAGATTACAAACTAACAAAGGGCGCTAACAGTTTGGGTGTAGATTTTGATGACCCCGCCAGCCATGATGATGTTCATGTAGGTGCTACCATGCACATCCCCGTTGGTAAACCTGTAAAGCTTGTGATCAATGCACAGGATGTAATACATGATGTGGGATTGTCTCACTTCAGGTTAAAAATGGATGCAGTACCGGGTATACCCACCACTATGTGGTTTACGCCATTATATACTACCGAAGAAATGAAAAAGCGTACCGGCAATCCAAATTTTACTTACGAAATCAGTTGTGATCAAATGTGTGGTAAAGGCCATTTTTCAATGAGAGGGGTAATAGTGGTAGAAAGCGAAACAGATTATAAATTATGGTTGGCTGGCCAAAAACCAGAAATGTATACAGTTTACCCGGATAGAGATCCGGCTAAGAAAAAAGGGGCAGCAGATACTGCTATCACCGCTGCACCCATTGCAGCAGTAATGACGACAAAATAAATTTATTGGTATATCCTATAAACGGTAACAAAAATGAGTAATACAGCAAGTTTACACGAGGCGGAAGTTCATGGAGCACATGCACACCACGATGAGCATCACGGGCACCATCACCATGAAACTTTTATCACCAAGTACGTTTTCAGCCAGGATCATAAAATGATCGCCAAGCAGTTTTTAATCACCGGTATTATCTGGGCAATTATTGGCGGCTTATTTTCAGTATTATTTCGTTTACAATTAGGCTATCCCGAATCTACTTTTCCTTGGTTAGAGGATTTGCTGGGCCATTGGGCTAAAGGGGGCAAATTAAACCCAGAGTTTTACTATGCACTGGTTACCATGCATGGTACAATACTGGTATTTTTTGTGTTAACTGCTGGCCTTAGTGGTACGTTTGCCAATTTTCTTATTCCATTACAAATTGGTGCAAGGGATATGGCTTCGCCCTTGTTAAACATGCTGAGTTACTGGTTCTTCTTCCTGGCCTCTATCATCATGTTTTCATCCTTGTTTGTACAAACAGGCCCTGCCAGTGGCGGATGGACAATTTACCCTCCGCTAAGTGCCTTGGGTGATGCATCCAGCGGTTCTAAAATTGGTATGGACTTATGGTTGGTAAGTATGGCTATGTTTATTGTAAGCTCTTTACTGGGCGGCCTTAACTATATTTCTACCATCCTTAATATGCGTACAAAAGGTATGAGTATGACGAGGATGCCACTTACCATTTGGGCATTGTTTTTTACAGCCGTATTGGGTGTACTATCTTTCCCTGTGTTATTGTCGGGTGCTATCTTATTGTTATTTGATCGTAACCTGGGCACCAGCTTCTTCCTCAGCGATATTGTTATCAATGGCAAGATATTACCCAACGAAGGTGGTAGCGCCATCTTATTTCAGCATTTATTTTGGTTCCTTGGGCACCCTGAGGTATATATAATACTACTGCCAGCAATGGGTATGTCATCAGAAATCATTTCTGTTAACAGCCGCAAACCAATCTTTGGTTATATGGCCATGGTGGGTTCAATGTTTGCCATTGCAATACTAGCCTTCCTGGTATGGGCACACCATATGTTTGTTACCGGCTTAAACCCCTTCCTGGGTGCTTTCTTTGTATTGCTTACGCTTTTAATTGCGGTGCCATCTGCTATTAAAGTATTTAACTGGCTTACTACTTTATGGCGTGGCAACATCAGGTTTAGCCCTGCCATGTTATTTGCCATTGGCTTTGTAAGCTTATTCATCAGTGGAGGTTTAACGGGTATTTTCTTGGGTAACTCTGCATTGGATATTCACCTGCATGATACCTATTTTGTAATTGCTCACTTTCATATTGTAATGGGTGTGGCGTCCTTCTTTGGTATGTTTGCCGGGGTTTATCACTGGTTTCCTAAAATGTATGGCCGCTATTTAAACAACACATTGGCCTATATTCATTTTTGGGTAACAATTATTGGCGCTTACCTTATTTTTTGGCCAATGCATTACGAGGGATTAGCAGGTATGCCAAGGCGCTACTACGATTTTTCTATGTGGGAGTCGTTTAAAATGTTTGGCGGTTTAAATGAATTTATCAGCTTTGTTTCGATGATAGTATTTGCAGCACAGTTGTTATTTGTATTCAACTTCTTTTACAGCATATTTAAAGGCAGAAAAGTAACTGCTCAAAATCCATGGGGAGCCAATACATTGGAGTGGACAACACCCATACGCCCGGGTCATGGAAACTGGGTAGGCGAAATTCCAGAAGTACATCGGGGAGCCTACGATTATGGTAAAGACGGTAGAGAGTTTATCCCTCAAACCGAGCCTGTAGGTGAACACGAAAGCCATCATTAATATCAACAAGGCTTTCCGTGCCCCTTTAAAACAACTGTGAAGAGGGAGGTGTTGGGGAGATAAATGAAATAAAGATTTTTGACAGGGATGCTTCAGGAAAAAAACACCACCGCCAACTCAACTTCGTTTGCTTTGGCTACTAAAGTGAAAGATTACTTTCAGCTAATCAAGTTCACGTTAAGTTTTATGGTGGTGTTTAGTACAGTGGTTTGTTTTTTGATTGCGCCCAATGAGTTGTACTATGTTCGTTCAAAAATAATTTCAGTTCTTTTACTTTTTGCAGGAGGAATGCTTATTACCGGATCGGCCAATGCCATTAACCAGGTATTAGAGAAAGACACAGATGCCATTATGCAACGAACCGCAAAACGGCCGGTAGCCAGTGGCAGAATGAGTGTGGCAGAGGCTAGC